>JACOEF010000003.1 GCA_024998705.1 Nitrospira sp. | reverse complement strand
TCCAGGCGCGGCGGCCCGGACTGGAAAGCGAACGTAGGCCTTCGTGGCGATTGGGACAGCGGGCTTAACGGAGAGATCGCGGTCCACTACAGCGCCGGCGCCACGTACCCGTTGATCGAATTCTTTACCGCGCTGGCTCCGGTGCTTCCCGTCCCGACGAGTCCGACGATCGATAGTTACACCCTGCTGAACCTGCGCGGCGGGTACCGATTCTGGCACGACAAGGCCGAAGTGGCCGTCGCCGTCTTCAATGCGCTAAACGATCGTCATAAGGAACACCCCTTGGGCGACACGCTCGGCAACCGAGTGATGGGTTGGGTGACCCTCAGGTTTTGAATGTTGCGTCATGAAATCTGAACTAAACGCATCGTGGTACCCGCTCTTGGCGGCGGGATTCACGCTCCTCCTCAGCAGCCTTGCGGCTGCCGATCCGGCGACGGTGATCGCCCGTGAGTCGTTCCCATTCGCCGCAAGTGATGAATTGGCGCTCTTAAAAGAAGAAGAAACCGTCAGTATTGCGTCGCGTTAT
>JACOEF010000599.1 GCA_024998705.1 Nitrospira sp. | reverse complement strand
TGATGCTCACTTCATCTTGATCGGCTTCGGCGTGTTGACCGAAGCGTTCTTATAACCGGCCAGCCAGACGGCCAACGCTTCCACATCCTTCGGCTCCATCAGGTCCTTGTACTTGTCGGGCATTTTCCCCTTCTCGTACTCCTGCTCGAAACCTTCGGCTTTATAACTCTTAGGATCGAGAATCTTCCTGGCGATTTCCGCCGCAGGCAGCAGGTTGCCGATGTTGTCCAATTCAGGACCACGCTTCTTGCCACCTTCACCGTTGAGCTTGTGACAGTTGTAGCACTCCTGCAACTGCCACTGCTCTTCACCGAGCTTGGCAATATCACCACCCGAAGCAGCCGTCGTCGCCGTTGGCGCACTGTCTCCGCCGGCCTTTTGATCCGCTGGAGCCTGTGCTGCACCCAGGGCCTGCAGCCGGGCAGTCAGCTC
Organism: Nitrospira sp.; assembly: GCA_024998705.1. GTDB lineage: Bacteria > Nitrospirota > Nitrospiria > Nitrospirales > Nitrospiraceae > Nitrospira_A. Next base: position 1,177 of record JACOEF010000599.1, on the reverse strand, counting down.
TTTGGCCTTTTCATCGAGCGCCTTGGCACGCTGCAACAGGACCTCGACTTTACCGGCCTCGTAATGTTCACGCTTGGGCTTCAGAATCTTTTCGATCTTACCCTTCTCGTCTTCGGGGTCGTACTGCGGCCACATCGAGGCGCCGGCGATGTACAGCACGGAGAGGATGGCGTAGAACACAAGTAAGGCCCCGACGGCTTTCACGCCACCAAAGGGCTTCAATGTCGGAAAATCGAGAATCATGAAGACAATGGCGCCCAACATGGCATAACCAAAAAACAGCGCCTGAAAGACAAAGGGAAAGCCCAGCGCATTGGTGGCGCCGAACAGAATTCCCCCGATCACGATTCCCAGAACCATTTTCTTAATCACGTTTCCCATGAATACCCTCGCTTACCGCCTTCCAGTATAGTGACCGACTACTTAGCCCCTGCCGGAACAGGGCTCCCCTCGTGTGCATGACCCTTTGAATCCGAGGGGCGCAATGTCACGATGATGGCAAAGCTGACGACTGCGTAAAACACGATGGTAATACCGGTGATCCACCAAGCCGAGTACGACAGCGTCGGCGTAAAGGACTCTGCGGTGAAATCCGGCAACAAGTTGTATGCATGAAAATACTTCCGCAACAGCGATCGCACGGCGCCCATCAGCCCCATGGTCCAAATTGCGCTGAACGCCAGGCAAACCAGGACGAACTGGGAGGCGAAATCGATCTTGCCCCACACAATCGTGCCTTGCGACACCGCCCGGTTATAGATGACGTAGTTCACAACCGTCACAAAGACCAACGTGAAGGCCGCGGAATTCTTCGCCGGCATCAGTGCCAGGAAGTTCCAATCGGAGGGCAATTCCAATTCCGCCACCAACTTGGCCCCGGTCGGCACAAATCCATGCGGGGTCATCCAGATCGCGTTCCCCACAACCACCATCAAGAACCCGACTTTAATCACCGTGCTTGATGAGACCGTCAGCGGGATAAACCGTCCGAGAATGACCGGTGCCAGCAAGAGCGGCAAGAGAAACGCCAACGACGTCGCATCAGGCACCGGATAGTCGGTGAGCACCTTGGTCATGACGATCGGCAACAACACCATGACGATCGGCGCGATTACCGTCATCCTGACTCGCTCAACACCTTCGATCCGCTTCATACTCAGCCAGATGTAATAATTGC
>JACOEF010000450.1 GCA_024998705.1 Nitrospira sp. | reverse complement strand
CTTCGGCAAATTGAGGGTCGATTTATAGTCCATAGGATGATCTATCTGAGGAACAAAAGAGTCATGAAGTGCGCGTAAAAAGAGGACTATACCGAAACGGGGCGAGAGGAACCAGTGGTTTGTTAGTACCTGAGCCGCCTAGCAGTGCGTTGACAAACCTCACACCACCTTCAGGAAAGGAAGAGAGCGCAAGGTGGGCGGTCGGATCTGGATGCCACGCAGGCTGTTCAGAAAGACCGTCCAGCAAGGCCGCAGCGAGCGAAGAGGCGAATCGTACTCAGTGCCGTACGGTGAGCCTCTGAGCGACGCGAGAACGCCGCTGGCGGGCTTTCTCAACAGCCTGTCAGCTGAGGGCCATCATGCGGTCAAGCGCCACCTTCGCCAACTGCTTTTCGTCATCCGGAACCACGATCCGGTTCATGACATGGCCGTCGGCCAGGTTTTCCAGCGCCCAGCAGAGATGCAGGGCATCGATCCGGTACATGGTGGCGCATTGGCAGACCGTCGAGGAGAGGAAGAACACCTTCTTATCGGTCTGCTCATGCTTCAGGCGATTGACCAAATTCAATTCCGTCCCGACCGCCCAGGTGGTGCCTGCCGGCGCCGCGGTAATGGTGCGGATGATGAACTCCGTCGAGCCGACCAGATCGGCCTCGTTCACCACATCCTCATGGCATTCAGGATGCACGATCACCTTGGCGTCCGGGTACTGCTTGCGGAAATAGTCCACGTGGGAAGGCTGGAACATCTGGTGCACGCTGCAATGGCCCTTCCAGAGGATTAACTTGGCCCGCTGAATCGCCTCCACAGAATTACCGCCGCGCGGCATGTAGGGATCCCAGACGATCATCTGCTCGCGGGGAATACCCATCTTGTTGGCTGTGTTGCGGCCCAGGTGTTCATCGGGGAAAAACAGGATCTTCTCGCGCCTCGCCCAGCTCCATTCGATGACCTTCCGCGCGTTGGACGAGGTGCAGGTGAGCCCGCCATGTTCACCGCAGAAGGCTTTCAGAATGGCTGCGGAATTCACATAGACCGCCGGCATGACCGTCTCTTCGACCGGCAACACACGCCCAGCGCATCCCAGCACTGCTCGACTTGCTCGATCGCCGCCATGTCGGCCATGGAGCAGCCCGCCGCCATGTCGGGAAGAATGACCGTTTGATTGGAACGGCTCAACACGTCGGCGGTTTCCGCCATGAAGTGCACGCCGCAAAACACGACATACGGACGATCGGAACGCTGCTCGGCCACTTGCGCAAGGATCAGGGAGTCGCCCCGGAAATCGGCATGCTGAATGACTTCATCGCGTTGATAATTATGCCCGAGGATCATCACTCGGTCGCCCAGCGTCCGTTTGGCCGCGCGGGTCCGTTCGAAGAGTTCTTCGGCAGACAAGGATTGATAGTCGGTAATGGGACGAGGAAGCGTGGCGACCGGTTACACCTGCAGCCGTTCGGTTGATAGAAAAAACTATACCACGAGGGAACTTACACTGTCTGATTCTACGACACCCTTTCCCGCACAATCAATGAAACCAGCCATGAGAAGAGGGCCTAGAAAGGGCTTGTGGGATGGGTCGAAGGGGCCGGGGGGGAGAACAGGAATGTGTCGCCGAAGGGTCAGCTCGGCAAGCTTACGAATACCTGGAATTTTACCGCTGCTGAGATCGCGGTACAAGTCACGGAGATTACCTTACAAATCTTCCCACGACACACCCTGAGTCCAGTAATCAGGGGAATCTGAAGACAACCGAGCCGCCTAGACCTTGTCTTCCCAGTAGATGTATTTCGTGGCTTACATATTGTCCATGAAAGGCCTTCCGGCCAGAGCCTCAGACATCCAGAATACTTCGGCGGGCGTCGCTCCAAGCAAGCAACTCGAGATTGAGGCAAGTCAAGGGCCTTCAGCCGATGGACATTTTCCTGTTCCCATTGCTGTTCGGCATCTGCATCGACAATCGTATCCAGGCTGTCCAACAGGGCCCCAGCCATGGCCGCGCGGGCTTCGGGTGGAAGCTTCAAGGCTGCTTCCAGCAATTGGGGCGCCTTCGATCCCATGTCGGAGGCCTAGCAGAAGCAGTGGAAGCAGGAACGGCTGCCTTCCACTCCGACGATTCAGGCTGGCCAAGAAGTATCATCTGCCCGCATGGACACGGACGAGAGTCATTTCGCGTCAGTGGCAGGCGTTCTTTTCAGACTTGCGGTAAAATATACTTGTGACAAATTGCCTTCCTTAAGGAGGCTTCCATGACACGGAGCAACCAGTCTCAGCGCGACCACAGTCTTCGAGAACGCGCACTCAAATTATTTCCATGGATCTGTGCGCACTGCGGGCGTGAATTCGACGGGAAGAAGCTAAGCCAGCTCACGGTCCACCACAAGGACCACAACCATGACAACAATCCGCCCGACGGAAGCAACTGGGAATTGCTCTGTCTCTACTGTCACGACAATGAGCACCAGCGATATCAAGCCGCTGATGCGTCGGATGAATCGCCGCCGCGCCGGAAGCAAGACCAACCGTCGACCTTCACGCCCTTCGCCCATCTCCCGGACTTGCTCAAACACAAAACCTAGCCAAAGAAACAAGCGCCCTAAACATTCCCTTCCCTCCAGTTCCCTCCCACGGCCTCTTTATTGTGCCCCTTCGCTTCTATCGTGATGAATCCCCCGCTGCCTTTGCAGTACACTGGCCGCACCACTCATTCTGGAGTTCACATGCCCCACGTGTTGATTATTCACGAAGTCGAAGCCTACCCCGCCTGGAAAGCTGTGTTCGATGGCGCGGCGGATCTCAGGAAACGTGCCGGGGAAATCAGTTACCAGCTCCTGCGGTACGATGAGGATGCCAACCGCATCGTCCACTTCTCGGCCTGGTCTTCGTTAGAAAACGCCCAGCGATTCTTCGAGTCGCCGGAGCTGGTCAAATTGAGGCGAGATGCCGGCGTGAAAGCGCCGGACTTTCTGTATCTGGAAGAGATCGAACGAGGCGTCCTCTAGCCCGGACTAATCATCAATGCTTGCTCCGGCGTCCGATCCTCTCGCCCGGCGGGGCTGTTCTCGTTCGGCCTCCTCGACGGAACGTACGTACGGCTGCGTCGGCCTCGCGTGCGAGCAGCCCGGGCGGGATTCGGTCTCGAACGCCTCGCGACGGCATTCATGAAGAATCCGGGCTAGCAGGCTGCTCACAATGCCCGCCGGAGATCTATGGCACATACCATCAGACAAGCCACCGTCGATGATGTCGAACCACTCGTTCCACTCTTCGACGCCTATCGTCAGTTTTACGGTCGGACCAGCGATGTGGCCGCCGCGCGGACGTTCCTGCTCGCCCGATTTGCAAACAGGGAGTCGACGCTGTTCATTGCGCATCAGGGAGAGATGGCGATCGGATTCGCACAGCTCTATCCGAGCTTTTCGTCCGTCTCGCTGGCGCGGATTTTTATTCTCAACGATCTTTTCGTGCAGGAGCAGGCCAGGAGAACCGGCGTGGCCTCTTCACTGTTGTCGGCTGCCGCCACCTTTGCAGTTTCACTCGGTGCGGTGCGTCTCTCGCTCTCAACCGCGCTCACGAACGACGCCGCCCAGGCGCTCTACCGCTCAGCGGGATGGAACCGCGATCAACAATTCTCTGTCTATCATCTGGCCCTGTCGGTTTAGACCACGCACCAGCCTGTCCGGGCCGCGCTGAACCCTCGTAGACGCTCAGAGGAAGCGGGCCGGCATGCACCGGCCCGCTGTTCTACCTCCCCGCCGGCTTAGCGAGACACCGACTCCTGATCCTTGAGGCTGGAGAGGGCCTCTTTGATCACCCTCATCGTATGCTCGATGTCATGATTCTTCTCTCGCTTGGAATCTCGCTTGGCATCCCGAGGTTCCTTTTTCAACACCGCCCCATGCTCCATCAGCGATTCCTTGAATCGTCCGAGATAGTATTCATAGTCGGTCCGCCCCAAGGTCGCGATGGCCTGCTCCTTTTTATCAAGAAGAGCGCTCGTATAGAGCTGCCGTGCCTCCTCGATACGAGGGGCGGTGCGACGGAGACGGCCACCGGCCTCCTTTGCGGACGCCACCTCCCCCATCCGATCCCCCATGTCGAGCACCTTGTAGTCCTTCGCCAGCGGCGCAGCCAACGCCACACGCGCATGAAAGGCCACCGCACGATCGCTGAACCGGTCACTCACCTCCCGGAGCGTCTCGTTCCCTTGACGGAGTATGGCACTCCCATCGAAATTGAGGATACGGCCCACGTCATCAGAGAAGAAGTCCTGCGCAAGAAACTCTTCGTCGTAGCCCCGTGGAGGAGCGACACGGATGGTCAGAGCTTCAGAGACAATATCTTCCGTCTCCATATGGAGGGCGATCTGGATCGTGTAATATCCCGGCTCGGCAATATCCCACCCGTTCCGCCCGACCGAAACGAAGAGCGAATCGGTCACAAATTCCCCGGGCATCACCACCTGAGCCTGTAGATCGTGGCAATAGCGCGCAAACGGCATGTACTGCCGAGCCGCCTTGCCCCGCTTCTTGACGATGACGGTCATATGATCCGTCATGGACAACAACTCCTTCTCCAGCACCAGCGGGCGCGAACCGATATTGGTGAGCTTAAGCTCAAGCACGACCGGTTCGAGGAATTGGTAGGTGGCTTGCGGCCGATCGACTCGAAGATTGAGCTTCAACGCCGGCTCCGGTGACACGTTCGCCTGCTCGAATCCATGGTGATCGAACCAATCGGCATTCCCCATCTGCACAAACCGCTCCGGCGCATGGCGCATGAATACCAACTCGTTGTCACTAAATCGAAAGGCGAAGTCGGCAAAAAACGCCGTCTGTCCACCGGACACGTTGTATGGATAATTCATGAAACTGCGGGCTTCCGGCTCGTTCGCTAACGGGATCCACGGAGTGCCCCAGTCCGGCGGGTGTTGCTTCTGCCACGAGTGCGCCAGGTTGAATGCGTGGCCCATTTCGTGGCACGCCGTCCAGAACCGCATCCGCTCGACCCACGCCACCGGCCGGGCATCCCCGGTCGGAGCCGTCGCGATGAACGACTCGTTGAAAATCGCCGTCCCCTGGCGATGGTTCGGCCCGATATCGTCGAACATGATGCCGCCGAGGCTCGTGCCTTGCTCGTGCAGCCTGGCAAACAACACCCACAGCGACCACTGCGCCTTGCCGGCAAATCGCGACCAGTACACTTGCATCGCATCATGCATCTCATTGTCGCTCCACCGCGCATTCGTGCCCGCATCGGCAATGGGGACGATGCTATCGCTGCCGGACTTCCGCACATCGAACCCGGCCCTTCGATACACTTCTGCAATGCTGAGCGTCTCGCTCGGTAACGTGGCCGGACGATTCGGGTGGTCATGGGTACCGATGTGCGTGGTTGCGGTGACGCCGGTGGCGCAATCGAACTCGAATTCCACCTGCCTGAAATACGGTGATTTGAACGCCAGTGTTCTCGTACGAACGGATGCGCCGCCTCCTGAGAGTCGAACCACGGCTTTACGCTGGCTGGAGAGAAAGGTCGCCGTCGTCGTGATATCGACGGTGGTATAGGGAAAACTGGCTACGGCGCCATCCTTGAACCAGATCGAGCCGGTCCAGGCGTTCGGCCCGGATGCGGTGAGACGGGCAATCCAATGCACACGTTTGGCTACAATGCCATAGAGCGTTCCGCTGGCCATCATTTGCGGATAACGCCCGTCGACATCGAGACGCAGCTCTTCGCGAAGAAAACCCCAGGGAAGGAGTTCTTCAATTTGCCCCGGACCGGCTGCTGTTGTCGCCGCACCGGGCAATGGTTGAGGCATGGGAATGGGCTGAATCGGCAAGGGACCCGACACCGGGATGGGAGACGTGACGATCCGGGAAACGGCGTACAAACCGCTCACACGAACACGTGGCGGCCAGGGCAGGATGGGTATGAGAGGCTCTATGCCCGGACGGGCTCGCTCGGCGGCTTCTGCAAGATAATCCTGATCCATTTGGTCTTGCTCTTCCATGTTGCGCCTCCTGTTGTGAGTAGGTCGCGACCTTCAGGCATCACGCTGGTTCGGTACGTCCCGTCACAGGTACCCGAAGGGTTCGTACGAAGTTTTCCAGGTGAGAGTCGCTTCAGTTGTGAGTGACACACCGAGATAGGTCGGACGATCCACCAGGACCCATTTCGTTTGAGCCACCCCTTTTGCCCTCAGCACCACCTCCACGGCGACCGGGGTATGGGTGACGTCGACTTCCACAGCAGTCGCATATCCCGTCTGTCGCCGCGTCGTGAGGTCCGCGCTGACCAACACCTCCCGAGTATCCACCAGCACACGCACGTCGTCGTGATGAAAACCTTCCTGCAACGCGATGTGCAGCAACACGAGTCACCTCGTTCAAACCGTGGAGAGATAGGCATTGCCTATGAGAGACGGCCCTTGCGTTTCGCTTCTGATGAGAGGAGCAAACGGTGTACCGGGTGAAGTGGGTGTCCACACGGGAGAAGCGAGAGAAATACGGGCATTTGGAAGACAGCGAAATGTCTTGCAGCTCTCAGCAGGGTAACGGTGAGCAGGCACACACGACGGAGACTTCACGGGACTCGTGAGACGCACCAACGGGTGTCCTCGTATCCGATACGATACGCGGGCGGTATCTGATGCGATACACACGTCATGGTGTCGTCATGATGCCACCATGACGACATTCGAGCAGAGGAAACATCGTTCGTGGCAATATCCCACCTGATCCATTCATTGTGACCCTCTCCCCTATTTCGACACATAGAGTGTTGCAGTGTTGCCCTGGCATGAACCAATGCATATGAAATGGATGCGGTCGGGGTCTCGCCACGTCGCCTCGTGCGGGACGGCATCAGCCCTGGTAGCCCCGTGAATGATTCACAGACGTGCACGCGATGTCAGCCCAGCCCATTCGGCTCGACAACCACATCCGAATGGCCAACGCCCCTAGGCCTTCCAGAAGATTGACTTCCCCCTGGCGGGTCGGTACGATCACCCTCGACAGCTAGGGGTGCCATCCGGCTGAGAGTCCGAGTGATCGGGCGACCCTCACAACCTGACCTGGGTAATACCAGCGTAGGGAAGCGACCGGTTGACTGGCTTCGTGATCGCGTCAAGCCGCACCCTCGCTGGATGCGGCTTTTTTTATTTCGGCTGTCAGACGCTCACCTTCGACGAAAGGATGTCCGCCATGAGCGAGGCCCATACACAGAACGGTTCCAGCAACGGCCACGGCTCCAAGCCCTCGACCGCACGCCTCACCACGACCCCGTTTGCGGCCTCGCACAAGGTGCACGTCGACGGTGCGCTCCCCGGCGTCCGGGTCCCCATGCGCGAAATCAGCCTGACGCCCACACAGTCCGCCAACGGCCAGGGCCCCACACCCAATCAGCCGATTACGATTTACGACACCTCCGGCCCTTATACCGATCCGAATGTAACGATCGATGTGCGCGCCGGCTTACAGCCCTTGCGCCGGGCCTGGATCGAGAGTCGCCAGGATACGGAAGAACTTCCGCAGGTCACGTCCCAGTATGGGCGTCAGCGAGCGGCGGACCCGAAATTGACCGACCTCCGGTTTACACATATTCGCAAGCCGCTTCGCGCCAAGGCCGGACACAACGTCAGCCAGATGCACTATGCCAAGAAGGGCATCATCACGCCTGAAATGGAATTCATCGCCATCCGAGAGAACCACTCCAGGGCAAGGGCCAAGGAGTGGATGGCATCGAGCAACGGCCATGGCGGCGGCGTGCTGCAGCATCCCGGTCAGGCCTGGGGTGCGCGTATTCCCGGCATCATCACCCCCGAATTCGTACGCGACGAAGTGGCTCGGGGACGCGCCATTATCCCGAATAACATCAATCACCCGGAAACCGAGCCGATGATCATCGGTCGGAACTTTCTCGTGAAGATCAATTCGAACATCGGCAATTCCGCGGTTGCCTCCTCGATCGAGGAAGAAGTCGAGAAGATGATCTGGTCGATCCGTTGGGGCGCCGACACCGTCATGGACCTCTCAACCGGGAAGAACATTCACGAGACACGCGAGTGGATCATCCGGAACTCCCCCGTGCCGATCGGTACCGTGCCGATCTATCAAGCACTCGAAAAGGTCAACGGCAAGGCCGAAGACCTCACCTGGGCAATTTTCCGGGATACGCTGATCGAGCAGGCCGAACAGGGGGTGGACTATTTCACAATCCACGCCGGTGTCCTGCTGCGCTATGTCCCGATGACGGCGAAACGTATGACCGGCATCGTCTCACGTGGGGGCTCGATCCATGCCAAATGGTGCCTCTCGCATCACCAGGAG
>JACOEF010000513.1 GCA_024998705.1 Nitrospira sp. | reverse complement strand
GAGCCGCACACTCTTCCTCGACAACACCCTGAATCCCCTCCCATTGGGCCAATGGGACTCACTGGGTCTCGGTCATCAGAGCTACAAGCTCGCGTTCACGCCCGGAGTCACGGCCGCCCACTACGCCGGCAAGATCAACGATGCTGAATTTACGGCAGCGGGCTATGTGCACTTTGCGGGTGATGCCAATTGGTGGGTGCCCTCCGGGACGGCGGTCTATTCAGCGAATCCGAGGGACACCTTCTACCTTCCGATCGGTGCCAAGAATCCTTTCGGACTGGAGACGATCGCGACCTTCGATAAGTATCGCCTGTTGATCGAAAAGGTAGAAGTCACACAGGCCCCGTGGAACGTTATCACCGCCATTAATGACTACCGCGTGCTCGGTCCGGTGTTGATGACCGACGCAAACGGAAACCGCTCGGCCGTCGAACATGACGAGTTGGGTATGGTGGTCAAGACTGCCGTCATGGGCAAGGCCGGTTCAGCGGACGGAGACACGCTGGCTGATCCGACGACGAGGATGGAATACGAGTTGTTCAACTGGAAGAACAACCGCAACCCCAATTTCGCCCACACCTTTGCGCGCGAGCAGTACGGCGCCGCCAATCCCCGCTGGCAGGAGAGCTATGCCTACTCCAACGGTAGCGGTGGCGTAGCGATGGTCAAGGCCGAGGCGCACCCGGGCAAGGCGTTCCAGGTGGATCCAAATGGCAACAAGGTGGAAGTGGATGCTGATCCGCGCTGGGTGGGTAACGGGCGTACGGTCCTCAACAACAAAGGAAAGCCGGTCAAGCAGTATGAACCCTATTTCAGCACTACACATGAGTACGAAGACGAGAAGGTGCTGCGCGAAATCGGGGTGACACCCATCCTCTACTACGACCCGGTCGGGCGGAACATCCGCACGCTGTTTCCAAACGGCCCGTTTGCCAAGGTCGAGTTCACGCCTTGGTGGCAGAAGGTCTTTGACGCCAATGACACCGTCAAGCAAAGCCAGTGGTATGCCGACCGCGGTATGCCCGACCCGGCGGCGCAGCCGGAGCCTCTGAACGATCCCGAACGCCGTGCCGCCTGGCTTGCCGCCAAGCACGCTGATACATCGGGTGCCATCCATTTCGACAGCCTTGGGCGGCCTGTCTACGCCGTCTCCGATTACGGTGGCGGCAAGACGGCGGCGGTACGCTCGGAGAGCGACCTGACCGGGCGCCTCTCAAAGATGTTTGATCAAGCACAGCGTGAAGTCGCCGGCGGATTCGTCGGCATGGCGGGAACTCCAATAGTCGGCGACAGCGCCGAAAAAGGACGCCGCTGGACCTTTCAGAACGTGCTCGGGGCCCTCGTCAAGACCTGGGACGAACACGGACGTCAGTTCCGTGCCGAGTACGACAACTTACACCGCCCGGTCAGTACATTCGTGCAGCAGGCTGGGCAGGCCGAGATCCTGTTCACCTATGTCGTGTATGGCGACCGCCTGGGACAAGCCACTGCACAGACGCTCAATCTACTCGGCACCGCTCACCTGATCTTTGACCAAGCCGGTATGGTACGAGTACCGCAGCTGGACTTCAAAGGCAATCCGAAGTCCGTCGATCGCATCCTGGCCAAGGACTATAGGAACGATCTCGACTGGAGTGCGCTGCCCGGGCAGGCGGATGTCGCTGCCATCCAGGTCACTGCCGATCCGGCGCTGGAGACCGCCGAAGTCTTCACGGCCAGCTCGCTATACGACGCACTGAACCGCCCGACGCGGGTCACGTTGCCAGACGGCACAATCATCGTGCCCACCTACAACGAGGCCAACTTTCTGGCTTCACTCAAGGCGCAGATCAGGGGCCAGGGTGACCTCATCGAGTTTCTCAAAGGTCAGGACTACGATGCCAAAGGTCAGCGCCAGTTTGCGCGGTATGGCAATGAAGTCTTCACTCGCTACTTCTACGATCCCAAGACCTTCCGCCTGACCAGTCTGCTCACCCATAAACCTGGCACCAATCCGCAGACGCAAGGTCTACAGAACCTGAACTACTGTTACGACCCGGTCGGCAATATCACCCAGATCCATGACGCCGCGCAGCAAACTCACTACTTCAACAACGCCGTCGTCAAGCCGGAAAGCCTGTACGAATACGACGCGATCTACCAACTCATCCGAGCCACAGGTCGCGAACTCGCCGGTGGCGTCAACGACGCTGTACGCACAGATACCGACCTGGATTTTGTCTCACTCCCGCACCCGAACAACCTTGATGCAGTACGCAACTACATCGAGGAATACGAATACGACCTGCTGGGCAACATTAAGGTCCTGAAACACCGCTTCCAGCCCCAGGCAGGAAGCGGTGGTGGCTGGACACGTCACTATCGCTATGCCTTCGACGACGCCCCTGGCAATCGCACCAACCGCTTGACCGCTACCAGTATGCCCGGCGATCCGGACGGTGGGCCCTACAGTGGCACTTATGCCTATGACGTCTATGGCAACATGACCCGCATGCCTCATCTTGCAACGATGGACTGGAACTTCACGGACCAGTTGCGGCGCGTCGATCTAGGCGGGGGTGGCACGGCGTACTACGTCTCTGGTTTGGGTGGACAGCGCTTGCGCAAGGTCATCGAGCGCAACGGCAACCTGAAGCTCGAATGGATCTTCCTGGGCGCGGTGATGATCCACCGCCGCCGCCGGCGCAATACCAATGAGTTGCGCCTGGAACGCTGGACGGTTCACATCGACGATAACACAGGCCACATCGCGCAGGTCGATACGAAGACGCGGGACGATGATAACGATGACCAGGCCAATCTGCTCAACGTCGCGCTGACCCGCTACCAATCTGGCAATCACCTCGGCTCTGCGGTGCTGGAAACGGACGAGGATGGCAATCCAATCTCCTACGAGGAATACCACCCGTATGGTACGACGGCCTATCGCTCGGCCAGATCCGGATTCGATCTCAGTCTAAAGCGGTATCGGTTCAGCGGCAAAGAGCGGGATCAAGAGACCGGGTTGTACTACTTTGGGGCGAGGTATTACGCTCCCTGGCTGGCGAGATGGACGAGCAGCGATCCAGCAGGTTTTGCTGACGGGTTTGATCTATTCAGGTATTGTCGTAATAACCCCGTAGGAATTAGAGACCACTCTGGGCACAAGGGTACTCCGAATGAAGAGCATTTTCTGTACAGTGTCCAGAGCGATCAGTTCACCGGGTCAGAAAACCCATCAATCAACGATTTCAGGCGAAGAGTCGGGCCTGACGTTGATCGGCGCATTAACGCCTCCAATTCGAGGATATCTTATAGCCCAAATATTGAGTTTGATCTCGAAAGTCATAGCTCACGACAAGTTCCCGGAGGAACCTGGACGCTTGAGGCGACAATTCGGTCTACGCCACGTCGCGCCACCGTAACCCCTCCGCCACCTCCTCCCACGAGCTCTGCCGTCGCGCCGCCGTTGGACGCGCCTTCTCAGCCGTCATCACCTGCCTCACCTGATCCTGTTGAGCCCTCAACCAGTGCGACCCCTGACGCCGCCGAGCCGCCACCTCATGGGAACATCGCCAGTGCGGCAACCACGCACGATGCCTACCAACGCGGTCGGTATGAACGGGCCAATCGCGCTGCATCTCAAGGTGCTCAGGGTGCCATTAATGAGGCTGCGGCCGAAGGAACCGCAGTAGGTGCTTGGACAGAGGCTCAAGCTGCCTCCGCAGGGAGGAACGCGCGTCGGCTCGCAACTCAACAAACGCTGACTCCTCCTGGGCGAATGATCTCGGAGGCAATCGAGGGGGAGCGGAGTTTCGGACGAATGGTAAGCACTTATTCTTCGAGGCTGCCTGGAGTCGAGGGAGGGACAACTTCCAGAACTCGCTATGCTTATGAAATCGCCCGTCGCATCGCGGTCGCATCTGGAGAAAGCCGGCCGTTAATGAAAAACCTGGGCCGTGTCGGCAGAGTCCTTGGCCCGATTGGCATGGGGATCTCGGCCTATTCACTTGGCAACGACATTGCGCAGGGTGACTACTCGATGGCTGCGGGAGATGCACTGACCGTTGTAGGAAGCGGGATAGAAATGTATGCACTGGCGGTGCCTGCAGCAACGATTGCAGGTGCAAGTGCGGTGACGCTTGGCCTCGCCGTAGGAGGCGTGGGACTAGCTGTCACGTCCGGCATTTCCGGATATAGGGCTTACCAGAGCGGAGATACGGCGGGAG
>JACOEF010000402.1 GCA_024998705.1 Nitrospira sp. | reverse complement strand
GTTGATGGGGAGGCGGCCTGGTTGTACGCGCCTCCCCAATCGCTTCGTTGATGACGCGCCATGCCTCCCGGCGGGACATGGCTCGACGCGAACCTCCGGTCCTAGTCTCCGACCTTCACGGTAATGCTATCCGTTGCAGTTCCGGCGTCCTTATGATCATGGTCGGCAATTTTTACCGTGATCGTATGTTCCCCCTTGGCCACGTGTGTAAAGGTGCCTTTGAATCCCTTCTGGTACGTGCCGTCGAGGTAGACGTGCGCGTGATTGCCTGCCGGCGCGTTCAGGATTTCATATTTGATCTCGAACGTCTCCGTGACAGTCTCACCATTGCGAGGGGCGAGGATATTGATGGTGGTCGTACTTTCAGCGGCACACCAGGAACTGATGGCCATCGTTCCGCTGATGGGGAGTGCGCAAGTTGCGAGAAACAGATGCTTCATGGAAACCTCCTAGATAGGGCGATGATTATGAATGAGTTCCCCCGAATTGCCGTTGCTGTGGATCCGGTGCTGCCTGGTCCAGGCATCGTTGCTTCAGGGTGTGTTGCCAGCTTGCAGAAAGCAGCGGGCAAAGGCTCAAGTGTTCGGCTGCGGTTCGATTGTTCCGTTCATGATGCATGATCCGATTGGCTGTCGCAACCGTCCATTCAGGACATGGACGATCCATCAGGTGCAGGTGGGTGCCCGATTCGACCGTTCCTTCCTGCATCACTCGAAAATACCAGCCCGTCAAGCCGGTACGTTCTATCTGGACGGCCAAATCTTTGAGTTGCCAGCGGCGGGCCAATTTCCAACAGGGTTGCTGCGGTTGAGAAATCTGGACAATGGCCGAGCCGACGGAGAAGACATCCCCGATGCACACGTCGCCTTCGGTAAGTCCTTCCAGCGTGAAGTTTTCGCCGAACGCGCCGCCGGTGAGACGATGAGGCGGCAGGATGTCGTACCACAGCACCCAGTGTTCCGACGGATAGGCACACACCGCCTTGTCGAGGCCTCCGTGATGGACAAGATCCGCTTGTCCATCCCCCGCCAGATTCTTCCGGCCGAGCGAGATCGGGCCGTGAGCGCGGCGCTTGAACATGCCGGTCGTCCAGGGTTGGTGCTCCGGATCGTCGACACAGTCGCTGTGTTCGATGGTCGGTAACCCTACCTGAATGGATCGTATGAGTCCGCTCGGTCTGCTCATGTGTGTGACTTGTGGTGCAAGGTTCTTTCTGCGCCGATGCCGATTACAAGAGCCGGATCTGGTTGCCCCGCATGACGCGGCCCGGTGCAAGGACCGTGGCGTATACCCCGACGGCGGCCCGATTATGTTGCACGGCGGTTCGCAGAATTCCGGAATCCTCCGGCAGGTCCCCCTGCGGCAGGGTGGTCATGACGCAACGGGCGCAGGGCCCCGTCACCTTCAAGCGAAGATCTTGCCCGATCGCCAGCGTACGACCGATCCACTCATTCTCGACAAACCGAGTGTCGCTCTCGGCGGATGCTACCACCAGGTTGGGCCGGAACCGTCGCGTCTCGAAGCGGCCTTCAGGATAAAGCCGGCGGAGGGCGTCGAGGGTGGCCGTTGTCAACACATGAACCAGCGCTCCCTCGAAGAATGTGCCGGCCGGCATAGCTTCCTCTGTCACGGTGTTCTTCCGGGCACGGCCCGCTACGTCCGGCCAATATTCTTCGAGCTGTGGAGCAACTGGGGCAGCGGTCGTCAGTCGCACGGCTCGCCCCAGCATCCTCGACAACCGTTCATCGATGTCCCTTGTATCGCCCGCAGCCCACGTTCCGTCCGGGAACATCATCTGCAGAGGCACGGAAGGACCGTCCGTGAGGTTCGGCCTCAGCCTGGCGAGGCAGTCGAACAATCGTCCCCATTTTTTCGGATGTTTAGCACTGGCGATCTTGCCGGTCTCGACATCGATCACGGCGTAGACTCGATCACCGGTTAGGCCGCGCACAGTGATATCGACGGCATTGAGTTCCTCTCCTCGCATGGATTTGACGGGGTAGCGCCAGACGGTGGCGACGGTGCCGGCGAGATCGGATTCTGCTGCGGTCATAGGTGTCTCCAGGGTCCTGTCTTGTCCCGACCAACCTAGTGGGCCACAAGAGGAGACGTCAAAGTGTTTGTTCTGATTAGTATCATCACTTCCATTTATGATAAGAAACAGCATGGAATTTCGCCATCTTCGATATTTCCTCGCCGTGGCCGATGCGCTGCATTTCACCAAGGCCGCCGAAGGTCTGCCGGTCTCTCAGCCGGCGTTGTCCGCTCAGATCAAACAGTTAGAGCAGGAAGTGGGGGTGCCGTTGTTCGATCGTGTGGGGCGATCGGTTCAACTGACGCGGGCCGGATCGGTTTTTCGCGAGCATGCCCGTCGGGCCTTGCGGGAGATGGAGCTGGCGCAAGTGGCGATCGCCGAGGAAGAAGGCTTGCAGCGAGGCACTCTCACCGTCGGTGTGGTTCAGACGGTGAATGCCTATCTGATTCCTGACATCGTCGGCCGCTTTTCGACCCTGCATCCGCTGATCTCGCTCAAGCTCGACGAACTGTCCGGCCCGGATATTGAGGCCGGGGTAAAGAGCGGGTCATTGGAAGTCGGCATCGGATTCGTGCCGGTGGTGTCGGACCGCATCGAAAGCCAGCCACTGTTTGAAGAAGACTTTGTGTTGGTCGCCTCGCCCAGGCACCGGTTTGCCAAGCGCCGGCACCTGTCCCTGTCCTCGCTGGCGAAGGAGTCGTTGATCCTCCTGCCGACGGTATTCTGTACGCGACGCCTGTTGGATGCGAGTTTCGAGCAGGCGGGCGTCCGGCCGAAAGTTATTGTGGAAATGAATTCCATCGAAGGGATTCTGGCCACGGTTCGCACGAGCAATTTTGCGACGGTTTTGCCGCGCTTATCACTGGGGCTGGTTCCTAACCACGCGCTCCGGGGTATCCCGCTCAAGAATCCCACCCCCCGTCGAGGCGTCGGTCTCTTATGGAAAAAGGGAGGGTACCGG
>JACOEF010000984.1 GCA_024998705.1 Nitrospira sp. | reverse complement strand
TGCTGGGCGGACTGTGTGAGCATCCTCTGGAGCGTGCTCCTCATAGCCCGGGTGCCGAGGATTCGAATTCTTGCGGGCCACGCACTTTTCGCACAGGATTCAGGCATGCTGAACGCGCAGATCGCCTCCAGCATTGACTGTGGCGCCACCGTACGGTAAGTAGACAGGCCGCACAAGGCATCACCGGCAGGCACTGAAAGGGTTCTATGTCGACGAGAGTCGTCATCACAGGTCTGGGGGTCGTTTCCCCCATCGGCATCGGGGTGCCGCAGTTCTGGAAAGCGGCACTGGAGGGCCGATCTGGAATCTCGGCCATTACCTCCTTCGACCCGTTCCCGCTGGAAGGGTACCGGTCGCGCGTGGCTGGACGCATTCTCGGATTCTCCCCCGAGCAGTATCTCCTCGCAGGCCAAGGCGACCGGGTGGATCGTTATGCCCAGTTCGCCCTCGTGGCCGCCAAGGAAGCGCTGGCGGATGCCGACTTCCGCATGGAGCGGGAAGAGCCGCACCGGGTCGGAGTCATCGTCGGCGCCGGCATGGGCGGCATGGTGATGGGCGAACGGGAAATTACCCAACTGTATGAACAGAAGCGCCCACACCGGGTGCATCCGAACTTTATTCCGGTCATTACACTGAATT
>JACOEF010000983.1 GCA_024998705.1 Nitrospira sp. | reverse complement strand
TATCGGCTCCACCCCCAAAATCGCCCCACGGCCGAACACGGTCCGCTCCGGCCACAAGGGAGCCAGGCGACCGGCTCGATTGATGGCTTGCAACCGATCAAACGCCGGATGCGGCGGCCGTGGCGCCCCAGCTTCACCGCCCCCAGTCAACGACATAAATGGAAACATCAGGTACTCCCAGCGACGAGTTGTACCCATCTATTACGGGTCTGCCGAAGACCCCAGCCGCTCCACAAACACAGACGCCAAATATCTGCCCAGTCGTAATACCCCTATAAGG
>JACOEF010000982.1 GCA_024998705.1 Nitrospira sp. | reverse complement strand
CATAATGAACGCCGCCGCCCGACCCATTTCCGTCATGTGGAAATAGTGACAGACGCCTTCGCCGTTATGCATCGCGGCCGGCTTGATCGTGCCCGAATCACGCGCCCAACGGACGATCAGGTCCTTTGGCGCCCGGGTGATCTGGTGCGTGGTATCCAGGTCATAGTCCTGGAGGTGCACCTGGTACATCTGATACAGCGGCATCACGTCGATTTCTCGGCCATTGAGCAATTTCACTCGATGGGAGCCGGTCAACGCGGGATCAATGCCGCTCGCCTTGAAGTGGAAGCCGACTTGTTCACGGTGCAGAGGGACGGCTTGTCCCTTCGCCAAGTCCCAGACCATCATGCCGCCGAGCCGTTCGATTTGCTCAGGCTTCAAGGACTGGATCCGTCCCGAATAGCTCTTGGAGAAATCCGGGAACTTGTAATCCGCAATCACGTCGCGCGGATCGAGATACTGGAGCGTATCCGTCCGAATGAGCAACGGCAGGTCGGTGAATTCTTTAATGTAATCGATGTCTTGCAAGTTTTCATCGAAGATGATCTTGGCCGCACCGAGGAAGTTCGCGCCATCGGTCTCCGGCCGCAGAGGAATCCAGTAGTCTGCGCGGTAGGCCGTTGGGTTGTATTCCGGCGTAATGACGACGATGCGAGCGCCGCGCTCGATGGACTCGAGCTTCCAGTGCGCTTCCGGCATCTTGTTCTCGACGAAGTTCTTTCCCCAGCTGGTGTTCAGCTTGGAGAAGCGCATGTCGGAGAGGTCCACGTCGCAGTTCTGGGTCCCGTTCCAGAACGGATGGGAGGGATCTTGGTCGCCGTGCCAGGTGTAGTT
>JACOEF010000288.1 GCA_024998705.1 Nitrospira sp. | reverse complement strand
GGGGGGGGCATCAGTGGATTTTTAGACCTGGTATTCAGGCCTGGGTCTGGAGCAGGTGTGCGGCCAAGAAAAAGACAAACAGCTTGGTCGGAATGTCCACGGTATCCGGCAAATCGATCGACATCTCCCGAACCGCCATAATCGCCGCGCGGTCCTCAACCATACCGATCACGCCGGAGTCGTTCTCAACCGAGTAGCGGCGACGGAACCAGCCTTTTTGCCGCAGGAGCATGCCATCGAACGGCTTCAGGATGCGCACACGGCCGCGCGCGAAGATACGACGCGGAAAGCGCAGATCAGCGACTGCGAGTATCTGCTCTCCGTCCACCAGCGTAAAGCGCACGTCGTTGACCCACCCACGATCGAGGTACTCAAACTGGACCTCGTAGCGATGATCGCCACAGGTAATCGCGACCGTGCCTTGTGACGAGTCTGAACCATGCCACCGAATGCGCGCGTTCTTCGCCTGGGCCATGTTGGGCCAGATCACCTCGCCCACGAGCCGGCCGGCGACATCGCTGACCCTGTAGTGAAACCCCGACAACGCGGAGGCCTGACGGGCACACAGTGCTGTGCGTCGACCTGTCTGCTCCACTGCATGGTCGCTGTTGTTCATTCGCAATGTCCAAGAGGTATGTACGAACGCGCGTGCCATTACTCTATCTGCACAGAAGGGTTTGGCAAAATGCTTTCATGATTGTGAATGGTTTGACGACTGGAACAGAGAGAGGTGGTATGGAAGGCGTTCTGCCGAAGCCGGTGAGCTGCTGTCACGCGTAAGAACATCCTCGCGGGTAACGAGCGGAGAGAAATATCTGGAGATGGATCGTGCGGAGTATCTTCCCATTGGCGTGTCTAGTGAGAGGGGGGTGCATGAGGATCTCGATGCGGGTAGTGCAAAGACTCGTATGGATCGGAGCGGCCATTCAGGTGCTGGCCATGGTGACCGGCTGCGGCAATATGCCGAGGGAGTATCGAAAGATGGCGGAGCCGAATGTCACCTTGACGGCGCTCATGGCGTCTCCGAAGCAGTACTATGGAAAAGTGCTGTTGATGGGAGGAGTATTGGTTGAGGAAGAACAGGACGACCAGTATGTGTGGTTACGGATGAAGAATCGTCCGTTGGATGAAGATGACATCCCTCGCCGTCCGATCGAGCCTGACGGGCCTGAGGCCGGGCATTCTTGGCTCAAGGTGTTGAAGGCGCACCTTCCCCCCGGGTACCACCATTGGGCCAGAATGAGTCTCGCGGGACGAGTCACTTCCAAGGTCAAGCTGGGGCACGAACCGGTGCTTCGGTTGCTGTATGCCAGGCATTGGGGGATCGACGAAGGCGATGGGGAGTGGCGCAGGGATTTCGATCCGAATTACGATTTTATTGCGCCGGCTGGAATCGGCATTGAGATGGACATTGGATCGGAGTAGCTCGTAACGTCTCGAGGCAAGTCTTGCAATCACACAGGTCTCGTGCTCAGTCATTGTTGATCTACAAGCCCAGATTCTTCGCTGATGGGGCAAAGAAAGGGGGTGGACAAAGAAAGAGGTCGGGCTGAACGAAACACCGGGCTGTGTCCACGGGGAAAGAAAAGCCAACCGTAAAACTTCTTGGTGCTCTCCCGGTCCCGGGCTACACTGGGACCATGGAAAGACAGCGCCAGCGGGGCAGGTGGACAAGCGTAGGAATCTTTGTCGGGTTTCTTGCCGGCCTGTTCTGGTTTTTTCTCAGCTTCGCGGCTATGTTCAACGGCGTGTTTTTTCTCTTGCTACCGCTGCTTCTCGCGTACGCCCTTTCGGGAGCGCTCCTCGTGTGGTTTTTCCGACTTCCTCCGATTCATGCGGCATGGTCCCTCGTGGGTTCGGCGTTACCCTGGGTTGCCTGGTTGTGGCCTGCGACCATATCGAGCTCCGGTTGGCTGAAGTCCTTCGTGTGGCCTGTTCTGGTTGGCACGGCGTTTGGAATGAGTATGCTTGGCGCGCAGCTCGTGGCTGCCAGACGGCGTCGCAAGCCGGTCCAGACAAACCCGACTCCGGCCTAGCCGTTTGTCGGTGGGGCTCCTGCCAACGGTCTGCTGCGTGTTCTCGAGATATCTCGTGCGGGCATCCTTCAGCATCTGCATCAACAGCACGGTCATCGTCACATCGGCAGCTCACAGGTGGGGCGTCATTTCAGCGGCGACGAACGGACCCATTTTGAGCTGTTCCAGCTCGATCAGCTTCTGATACTGCCTCTCGCGCTGTACATCTGAGATCGTCGAGCGCGCCTGCATCACGTGTTCTCCCTGGCGGCACCCCTGTCCCGTACCACGTCGTTCCAATCCGGCGAAGTGAGCGCGAACGAGAGGTTCGGTCTGCGGATCTGTGGCCGGTGCGAAGTGGGGAAGGTACCGGTTGTTTGGTGAGAGTGGAATCAGGTCGGTTCACTCGCGCACCCGTTCGGGCCTGAGGACGAGGCGCCCCTGCGGGTCATAGAATCAGGTCCTGCAGTCACGCAGGTAGCTAATTCTTGGTTGGCGGCAGGTGTTCATTCACTCGCCCCGCGATCCGAACCTAGTGATTCATCGCCACCGCGAGCTGAAAGCCCAGGGTGTGGAGGAGGGCGTCGAGGTTTCGAACCTACGGAGAGTTGATCAGGCAAACCGGCCGCGTTCCTCGGCGATGGGGCAGCGAGTTTCATCTTCCACGCGGGAGAAAAAAGTTGGGCGGAAGGCCGGACGGCTCTGGAATAAGTCCGTCTCGTGGCAGTACGGCATCGACTGAACGGTCAGGTATTACAGGTATTAATGGGGGAGCAGGAGTCAGCCAGCTACCGGCCGGGAAGTGTTTGATCAGAAGACCTGCCCCTAGATCTTGACCCGAGATTTTTTCCGGTTTTTGCTGTTCTCTAAATTTGGCGGATTTCTCCTCGATATCCGCTGAGTTGTCATCATGCTAGACCATCGTGCGGGACGATACTTCTGTGCTCAATGGAGTTCGTAAATCGCGGGTCGGTGGTTCGATTGCAGTCGCCGGCTCCGCACCTCGCTTGCGCGTACCGCCGCCTCTTCAGGCGCAGCCTCTTCCTGTTATCGACGGCGGGTAAATCCCTACTACGCCTCATGGGGCATAAGCCCTCACCATACTCGGCGTCGGTAACATCTCTAGTGGCTGAGCTACGGGCATTTGCCTGGTCTTCCGTTGTTTTTGTAAGCTGAAGTAACTTTTCTTAAGAAAAGGAGGGCGCCATGAAAAACACGACGACTGTTCTAAGCGCTTGTTTCATCCTTGCAATCGCGGCTGGACTGTCACAACCCCAAGACGCATCTCCTGCCTCGTCAGCTGCACAGGAAGCTGACGCGAAAGCGACTCCCGCGGACGGCCATGTCATCCACGTCACGGCACCGCACTTGATCGATGGAAAGGTGCGGGGGCCATTCCATCACTATTGCAAGATCGTTTCTCCTGAGCCGTTCATTGAGTGCCTTCTCTACGAGACGGAAGACAACAACGCAAAACTTATCGGTGTAGAGTATATTGTCGCCAAGACTGTGACTCGCGATGAGAAGGTCCTTCCCAAGAAGGTTTGGAAAAAGGTTTGGCATGATCATTCCGTGGAGGGTGTCATAGGGAACGTCAAGGTACTGGATTTGCCTCCCGACAAGGCCAAGGAGTTCGCGGACACAGTGGCCAAGACCGACGGGATCATCTTTTCACTATGGCCCGAGGGCGCCAAATTGCCGACCGGGAGAGTCAGCATTGGCATGATGGTTGGGCATGCCGTACACCCATGACATGGGACCATAAGAGCCCCCTCGCTCCATCCCGTTTTGGGAAGACTGGCTGAATCATGCAGCTTGCGGAGGGGTTCGCTGAATAGATACCAGCGGACCCCTCGGGTCGACCGGTTGCTGCGCAGTCGTTGAGGACAGGCTATTATCCGAACGATTGAGAAAATTAGCGCCAGGTCTTGTAGTCACACAGTTGGCCAATTCTTAGTTGGCGACAGATATTCATTCACTTGCCCTGCGCTCTGCACCTAACGATTGACGGAAACTGGAATCCTCACGCCTAACGCCTGGAGAAGGGCGTCGGGGTTTCGAAACTACGGAGAGTCGATCAGGCAAACCGGCCGCGTTCATCGGCGATGGGGCAGCGAGTTTCATCTGCCACGCGAGAGGAAAAAGTGGGGGCGGAAGGCCGGACGGCGCTAGAAGAAATCCCTGCCGTGGCAGTAGAGCATCGACTGAACGGTCAGTTGTCAATGAGGAGGCGCAAGAGTCTGGCACCTACGAGCCGACAAATGTTTGATTACAAGACCTGACCCTAATTTCCACGCCGTGGCGGGTGGCGGTCAGTCAGCCGGCTTGATTTTCAAGGCAGTTGTTGACCTTAATGGTAACCAGGTTTTTGAATGATCGCGAGGCTCTGACGAGGTATCGATGGGAGTCGTTCAGGCACTACGCATGCTTTTTCTTTACACGACTTCGGGCGGACTTGACGTGTATGTTACAATTGCCGGAAAATAAGTATGCCTTTGAGTAGACCTTGGGGAGCTTGGTCACTCGCATGATCCAGCGGATTACAATGAAATATGTCGCCTTGGTGCTTTTCTTCACCTTCTGTCAGGTCATTGGATCGATGTGTACCTTGCCGGATCTGTCGATGGCGGAAGAAGCCACAACCATGATCGAAGAGCATGTGGCGTGCCCCATGGATGATACGATCATGTGTCCGCCGTCACTCACCTCGTCTTCCGTCCGGCAGCTAAAGAACAGCGACGTGACGGGCGTAAATCATGCGACGATCCTGCTCAGCCTTGGTGCCGTGGCCACCGTGCTCCCGGCTCCGACGCAGTGCTTCCGGAGCAACGTCTGCTCCATTGTTCCTCTCTCCATAGATTCTTCCCCGGTCCTCCGGATCTGATCCCACACCTCCAGCGTTTTTGCGCGTCGCTCGGTTGTGTCCGCTGAGCGGCGATGCTCGGTCTATTCTTTCACGCACTCTGGAGGTGCTGCCGTGAGACAACTCATTACCCGCAATTCATTATGGTCCGGTCTTCTATTCTTTGGTTGCATCGTGATGCTCTCTCCCCGGCCCGTTCATGGAGCCGAAGATCGTGGGAGCGTTACCCCTCATAGCACGGCTCAGGGTTCGGAGTCGGAATCTCGTATCGACCTTGCGAGCCTCATCGACGCACTGGAAGTTGTTAATCCTGAGATCAAGGCGGCCCGTCAACGTTGGGAGGCAGCCAAGGCTGTGGTGCCGCAGGTCCAGACGCTTCCCGATCCGAGACTCCAGTTCGGGTATCAACGCATGCCGATGACCGATCCGCTGCAAGGGGTCATGTATGGATTCGGGCAGGAGATTCCCTTCCCCGGCAAGCTGAGCCTGAGAGGCGAAGTAGCGCAGCGTGAGGCTGAACGCATGGAACAGGAATTCAATGCCACCCGGCTGAGGCTCATTGCAATCTTGAAGGAAGGCTACTTCAACCTGCATTTCGTGCATAAGAGTATTGAGATTGTCGAGCGGAACAAAGCGCTCTTGATGCAGTTTGAGAAAACCGCGACAGCGCGGTACGGCGTCGGGCAAGCTGCGCAACAGGATGTATTCAGAGCCCAGCTCGAAATTTCACGGGTCCTGGATCGGCTGGCGGTGTTGGATCAACAAAAAGAGAGCCTCCATGCCGCGATCAATCGACTTGTTAAT
>JACOEF010000981.1 GCA_024998705.1 Nitrospira sp. | reverse complement strand
GATTCCAATAACTTTGCCCATGGGTTGGCTCCTTCGCAAAAAATATCAATACGTGAACAATCGTGTCAGCTGTGCTCGTGAAACCTGTTCTTCACACCAATGATTCAGCCCTAGTTTGCGGCTCCGGTCGACACGGTGACCATGGCGGCGCGGAGGATGCGATCCTGGAGGAGATATCCCTTTTGATATTCTTCCACGACATGGTTTTCAGGGATCGTATCCGAGGCCACCTGGGCCACTGCCTGTTGCGTGGCCGGGTCGAACGCCAAGCCGACGCTCTCCACTGCTTTGACACCGAACTTCGTCAGCGCACTGACGAGTTGCTTCAGCGTCAATTCCACACCCTCTGTGAGCGCATCGACGGACCGCGCTTCTTTCGACGATTTAATGGCACGCTCAAGATTGTCCACAACGGGTAGCAGTTCTTTGAGGATCTGTTCGTTGCCGAACTTGATTTGCTCCCGTTGGTCGCGCTGGGCCAGTCGTTTATAGTTGTCGAACTCTGCCGCCAGCCGTAAATATTTTTCGTTGAGGGCGGTGCATTCGTCGGACTTGGCATCCAGCACTTTCTGG
>JACOEF010000980.1 GCA_024998705.1 Nitrospira sp. | reverse complement strand
GAAATAGGCCGCGGGCAGTTGGATCACGAGATTCTTCGGGAGAATCACATCGACCCCGTTGACCGTGAGCGTCGCCCCGGATAGCGGATCCGCAGGACTGTCGAGCGTAAACCGCTGGATATGCCCCACCAGCTGAAACGGTGTCACAGTCTGGGGAAATGCGGAGCGTGGGCCCATCGCACCGGCCAATATGAAACACATCACGATCCATGCGGGTAGTGGGTACGATGAACGCATCAAGAGCCCTCCTCCCTAAGAAGCACAAACCGGATCAAGGTCAAAATAGATGGATCGAGCCGGAGACTAAACTAGCGGCGTACCCACGCAAGTGGTGCGGCGCAGGAGGGAAACACCTTCCGCCTTGGCCTAGCCGGGCGCTACGTACCATGGCGCAGGATGAGTGCAGGATGCTTGCCAAGCATGTGCGTGACATGGCCGACCGCAGATGACCGCGCTCACATCTACGTATGGCCCGGCACCGTGCCACACCTGACTTGAGGTCGAGGCCTATGCCCCTGCTGGTGAATCATCGTTGCGGATCAGCGTCAATCATGCGGAAGAAACGTTTCGAGGAGTGTTCGAATAAGAAGCATTGCGGACTGAGTTCAACGAGAGGAGCGCATCGACAGACAGGCGACATTATCAAAATAGATACAGCCGTATTGCATTGGATACACAGAACAGTCTCGGCAAGAAATACTTAGACTAAGCACGGCTCTCATGACATCCCTCCGCCGAAGCATGCTGCATCACCTACCGGCCATGCCTCTCAGAACTTCTCCCTGAACTGCGGGGGCGCATGAGCCGGAGGAGTCGGGCGAGGTCCAGGCATACCTGATGGCGGACGCGCCGCGCCGAAGCCACCATATCCACCATACCAGCCAAAACCGAGCGGCCCGTATGGACCGCCATAATACCCGAGCGGATTTCCCCAATACCCTGGGCCATACCCAATCCCATATCCAGGCCCGTATCCTGGACCGGGCCAGTAGGAATAGGACTGACCACCGGCGTAGCCGGGATCGACCAGGAAATCACTCTGTGCCAGTCGCTCCGTCTGATGAACCGATTGGGCACAACCCGTCAGGAGCAGGATGACGCAGAGCGCGATGAACCCAGGCACCAATCGAGGCATGACTG
>JACOEF010000598.1 GCA_024998705.1 Nitrospira sp. | reverse complement strand
GCATCGTGCGGGGAAGCACGCCCCAATACAACGCCATCTGGCGGCGGACCGGCTCGAACGGGGTCAACCCGATGATCGGCGCGGCTGGACGTTGCTTAGAGACCACCCGAGCCGTCGTACCCCGTTCGCTGAAAGCGACAATCGCACTCGCACCGATCGTCGCGGCAGCCGAGTAGGCTGAGAGGGAGACGGCTTCCGGAATCGAATCCTGCCCCTGCTCGCCCTGCGAGCGGCGGACAAAACACGGCCCGGTTTCGACTTCAGCCGCCCGTATGATCCGATCCATCACCCGCACGACTTCCACCGGATAGTGCCCGACGGCCGTTTCTGCGGAGAGCATCACGGCATCGGTGCCATCGAACACGGCATTCGCCACATCCGACGCTTCCGCCCTGGTCGGCCGCATATGTTGCGTCATGGACTCGAGCATCTGGGTCGCAGTAATGACTAGTCGACGGCGGCGATTCGCCGTCGCGATGATCCGCTTCTGCAGCACCGGAACGGCTTCAGGCCCTAACTCTACGCCCAAATCGCCGCGCGCCACCATCACCCCGTCGGCGTGCTCGAGAATGGACTCCAAATCCGTCACCGCCTCCTGCCGCTCGATCTTCGCGATCACCGGCACATCCCCGCCGCATGCGGCGATCAATTCCTTGGCCGCAATGATGTCCTGCGCTCCACGGACAAAGGATAAAGCGATATAGTCCACGCCCTGCGCCACGCCGAAGCGCAGATCCTCTCGATCTTTTTCCGTCAGGGTCGGAGCGCTGACGACCGTGCCGGGCAAGTTCATGCCCTTCTGAGACGTCACCCGCCCGCCTGCCACCACTGTACACTCTACCGCACCGTCGACGATTCGGTCCGCCGTCAATTCCACCAGTCCATCGTCGATCAGTATTTTGGCCCCGGGCCGAATGTCCCTGGTCAGGGCTTGATAGGTCACCGGGATCTCTTGCATCGTGCCTGCGGCGATCACCGTTCTGGCACCGATCTGCCCGCCGGATCGCAAGGACATGGTCCGTAACCGAACGCGCTGCCCTGGAATGAGTTCCAGCGCGCCGTCAATCTCGCCGACGCGAATACGCGGCCCCTGCAGATCCTGCATGATTGCGATCGCCATCCCATGGCGGTTTGCCGCCTCCCGAATGCGTTTGATCGCCAGCCCATGCGATTCGTGGGTACCATGGGAAAAATTCAAACGGGCCGCATCCATGCCACTTTGAATCAGTTGCTCCAGCACGGCTGCGCCATCACTCGCCGGACCGATGGTGCAGACGATCTTCGCTTTTCGCATGGCGCTGTTCTTCAGTCTTGACAAGATTGGCCCGG
>JACOEF010000521.1 GCA_024998705.1 Nitrospira sp. | reverse complement strand
TCCGAGGTTGTGGTAGGTCTGGAGTAACAGAGGTGTGACGGTCGAATAGTGGAGTCCGACGTGAGTTGCTTCTACGGCAACGACATCTGCGACGGGGTCCCGAGGAAGGTGGCGAGGGTGCAAGACCATCAACCTCGCCTCGGGATCAACTTGCCGAAGGCGCTGGGGCTCCGAGATAAGAAAGGACGCATAGATCAACGCGCCGGGGAAGCCGGTGCGTTTCACGATCGCGCAGGCCTCGATTCCAATTCCTTCTGCTTTCAGTTCGAGAATCATCCCGACGGCCCCTCTGGCGATGTCCAACGCTTCCTCCAACGTCGTACACGTTGCCAATTTCCTGCGTCCAGTCGTTGAATCTGCTCGAGTGACAACTCAGTCACGTGACCGGATTTATTGGTGGTGCGATCGATGGTCTCGTCGTGTAACAGCACGAGATGCCCGTCGCTGGTTGCGCGCAGGTCGATTTCGATGAAATCTGCGTGAAAGGATCGGGCTTTCCAAATCGCGGCGAGGGTATTCTCGGGGGCGTGGCCGGCGGCTCCTCGATGACCGATGCGAAGGACGGTAGCGATAGCGACCTCGCGGAAGATGGCCTGAGAGGATCCTCCCCGATTTTGCACTGATGGTTTGCGGGGGGAGGGGGCTTTCTTTTCAAACCCCACTTCCCTACCATATTTCGCGTCAGTCTGCAAAGCATCTCCTGGGTCAGGGGTCATTCGGTTCGAGTCGTTGGTGAAGGAGGTTTCGACGAGAGCGAATGATGAGGTAGAGCACGTTCCCCTACCGGTGATTCCTCAGCGAGTCGCCTTGAGTGAAAGGAGGCTGCCATGCTTGTCCAAGATGTGATGTCCACCGGTGTGGTGACAGCCAGGCGTCACGACTCGGTCCGTTCCGTGGTCACCAAGATGCTTAGTCGTCATTGCGGCGCGATTCCGGTCGTGGAGGACGGCGAGTTGTTGATCGGCCTGGTGACGTGGCGCGATGTCTTGATCCCGCTCTATCCCAATTACGGCGAATATATTCATGACAATGTGCACAGTCGGGATTTTATTGAGATGGAGGACGCATACGCGGATGTCCTGACCCAACGGGTCGAGGAGGTCATGAGTGTGAATCCATTGACGGTCACGCCACGGACTCCCGTCCTGGAAGCGGCATCGTATATGGGTGTGAAGAATTTTCGCCGGATTCCGGTGGTCGAGAAAGGCACATTGGTCGGGATGGTCAGTGTGGGGGATATCAATCGGGGGTTGTTCTTTGAGCGGGGACATGCCGCATTGGAGCACCAGCGTGCGGCGCAACCCTCAGGGTACTAGGGCGGTTGCGGGACAGAACGGGCAGCTCGTAGAATAGCGCCTTCTCGAAACCACTGACGGTTGTCACCGTTTGCGAAGGAGATGTCATGAGTCTGGCCGACAAGAAATGTATTCCCTGGCGGGGCGGGGTCCCTCCCCTCCCCGCAGAGCGAACGGAATCGTTGCTGCAGGAATTGGGACGCGGGTGGTCGCTCAATACTCAGGGCCATCTCGAGCGGTTGTATACGTTTAAGGATTTCGCGCAGGCGCTGGATTTTGCGAACAAGGTCGGCGCCGTGGCTGAAGCCGAGGGCCATCACCCGGATCTGTATGTGGCGTGGGGTAAATGTAAGGTCGAGATCTGGACGCACAAAATCAGTGGACTCACGGAGAGTGATTTTTATCTGGCGGCCAAAGCGGATCGTGAATTTGCACCGTTCCGGGCTGGGGCCTAACCCCGACCAGTCATGGCGCATGTACTGCGACAACCGACCTCCTCGCCCGTCGCGAACGGTTTCGCTCGGCCTCCTCGGCGGCTCGCGGTCCTTTCCCCCTGCGCCGCCCTCTCCGCAGGCGCTCGTGACGCGCTTCGGGTTCGATCGTTTCGTGCAGCGGTTCATTGCGTATCCTGCTTCGTGCCCTGCCCTGTGCCGACGAGACTGGAGTGCGTATGAGTAACGCTCAGGCCCAGGTGGCGCTCGTCAACATGCCCTTCAGTTTTTCGAAGTATCCCTCGATTCAATTGGGGACGCTCTCGGCGTTGCTGAAGTCGAGAGGTGTGGCGGTCGATTGCCACCACTTGAATGTGCGATTCGCGCACAAGATCGGAATTCCGCTCTACGAATCGATTTGTGAGAAACGCGCCCTGTTCGGTGAGTGGCTGTTCTCCTATCTCCTGTTTCGCGATAACCCCAAACGGGCCGACTATCCGCGAGTGTTCAAACCGGTGTTTGAGCAGATTGCCCGGGAGAGCGGCCAGCCGGTCTCGTTCTTCGAGGAGATGGTCACGCGGACCGCGCCGCAATTCCTGACGGGAGCGATGACCGGCATCGACTGGGGTCAGTACAAAATCGTGGGGTTTACGTCCACCTTCGATCAAAACGTCGCAAGCCTGACCATGGCGAAGCTGATCAAGGATTTGTATCCAGATGTGAAAATCGTATTCGGCGGCGCCAACTACGATGGTGAGATGGGCTTGGAGTATTTTCGGGCGTTCCCGTTCATCGACCATGTGGTGGTCGGAGAAGGCGAGGTGACGTTTCCCGCGTTAGTCGACCATGTGCTGAGCGGATCGACCGGCCCCTGCCCCAAAGGCGTGACGTACCGGGAGAATGGCGAGATTCGCTATGAGCCGAATACGGCGCTTTTTACAGAATTTGCGCACACCGGTCCGCCGGACTACGACGACTATTATCATCTCCTGGCTGAGCTCGGTACCGAAGCGTCGCGTGGACTGGATCGTATTCTCTTGTACGAAGGCTCACGCGGTTGCTGGTGGGGCGAAAAACACCATTGCACCTTCTGCGGACTGAATGCGCAGAGCATGAAGTTCCGCGCCAAGTCGTCCGAACAAGTCGCTCGTGAGATGGCGTATTTGTCGAGTCGGTACGATACGACACGGTTCCGGCTCGTGGACAACATTATCGACATGAAATATGTCGAGAACCTGTTCGGCAGCTTCGCCCAGGAGCGCCGCGACCTGGATGTGTTCATTGAAACCAAGAGCAATCTGCAGAAGAGTCAGATCCGAACGCTGGCCGTAGGGGGCGTGAAGTGCATGCAGCCCGGTTTGGAAAGCCTCAGCCTGACTCAGTTGAAAGCGATGGATAAGGGCGTGACGCCCCTGCAGAATCTAGTCTGCCTGAAATGGTGCTTTTACTATCGCGTGGCGGTCTCGTGGAATATCCTGCTCGGATTTCCGGGCGAAACCAACGACGACTATCGCCGGCAGATTGCTCTCCTCCCCTCTCTCTTTCACCTGCAGCCGCCGGAGGGAGCTGGAAAGTTCTGGCTGGAGCGGTTCAGCCCCTACTACACGCGGCCGCACGAATACGGCATCCGCATCACTGGCCCGGGCATGGCCTATTCGCACGTCTATGATTCGCGGCAGGTCGATCTCGCGAAAATCGCGTACGACTTCGAATACGAGCTCGACCAATGGTCCGTGGATCCGGAGGTGTTTCAGGAGTTGGTGGGTGTCGTGGAAGAATGGCAACGGCGAGCCGCTTCTGCAGACAAGCCGTTCCTGTACTATTCGAAGGCGTTCGACTATGTGACGGTGTACGATGGGCGGACCATGAGTCCGACGCGTGAACGATTCGACTGGCCGGCGTCGTTGTTCATCGATCTGTGCAGCGAAGCACCGAAGTCATTGGAGCACTTGCGGGGCGCGGTCCGGGAGCGTGGCGACATGGGGAGCGTGGCGGATGGCGTCATCCAAGAGTCTTTGGAGCGATTGACGGCGAAGCGAATTCTCTATGAAGAGCGGGGAAAGTATTTCACGCTGGCCATTACCGAGCATCCATATTACTAAGCGGATTCTGCGGTCTCTTCGGTCGTGCCCCCTCCCCTACATCGACAGCTTTTCAGCGACGTTTCGCATCTGCACCCCGTGCACGAGGGAGGCCCCTCCCCGAATGGCGCAGGCGACGTGGACCGCTTCGGTCATTTCTTCGGTATTCGATCCCTTTTCCAGGCAGGCCTGAGTGTAGGCATCGATGCAGTAGGGGCATTGTACGGCGTGGGCTACGCCGAGCGCGATCAGCGCCTTTTCCCGCTCGGTCAGCGCACCGTCGGCAAACACGGCGCTGTAATAACTCATGAACTTCTCCCACAAGACCGGGTTGCCCTTTCCCATGTCTCCGAATTTGCCGAGATCCTTCGAGTGGTAATAGCAGTCCATGGATAACCTCTCAGGGTGAATAGGCATGGCCCGTCCACGAGACGGATCGGTGAGCACGGTGACGGTTTGGCGTGTCGGGGTCCGTCCTGTTATGCATTCCCCGGCGTGGGAGGGTCCGTTTCGCCGAGGGCCTGTGAAAACCGATGTCCGACGATGGTCGTGACCTTGCTCATGAGTTCCCCCAGCTCTTTCCATTCTTCCGCGCTCAAATCTGCCTTGATTTGAGGGTGCAGCGCCCATTCGGCATTGACGAGTTGTCCTTTACGTGACACGTGTACGTGTAACAGTTCGACATCCCAGACGTCCTGCGGATCGGCGGGTGCGGCGACTGGTTTTTGTGGGGGGACTTGGCTTGCCATGGTGCGTGCACTCCTTGGGTCTGACGGGTGAGGTCGGCATCATACCGCATCAAATATCGCACTGTACATGGGAGTGTCGGCGGTGTGTTCTTTTCGTGGCCGGCAATGAATCGCCGCGGGTCATCGGCTGAACACATTCCTGATTAGTGAGGGTCGGGATGTTGATTGATCGCACGGAGTAAGTGATCGTGAATGCGACCGTTGGTGGCGACGAGTTCTTGCTCGTACAGCGAGAAGCGGCCCTTGCTGAATCCGGAGACCGTTCCACCTGCTTCTCGAAGAATGACAATTCCCGCAGCCATATCCCACGGGCTCAGTTTGACTTCCCAATATCCGTCGAACCTTCCGGCAGCCACGTAGCTCAGATCGAGAGCGGCCGACCCAGTTCGGCGCACGCCCTGTGCGCGGAGTGAGATGCGGGAAAAGTGATCGAGATTATTGTTGGTCGTCTCGCGGATGTTGTACGCGAAGCCGGTCACCAACAGTGATTGGTCGAGTGTCTCAATCGTCGACACGCGAAGGCGCTCGCCGTTCAGGTATGCGCCCTGTCCCAGGGCACCGGTGAACAGTTCCCGGCGCATGGGGTCGAGGACCACTCCCACGATACATTCCCCCTCATATTCCAGCCCGATCGAGACTGAGTAGAACGGAAAGCCGTGTGCGAAGTTGGTTGTGCCGTCAAGGGGATCGATAATCCAGCAATACGGGGAGTCCGTGGCCCCATCCTTCCCGCGCTCTTCAGCAAGGATTCGGTGGGAAGGGTGGGCGGCCAGAATCGTTTGCACGATACGCTCTTCGGCGCGTCGATCTGCGTCGGTTACCAGGTTGGTTGCCGCCTTATAGTCGATCCGAAAGCCGGTTTTGGCATGTTCCAGAAGCACGGTTCCGGCTGCTTCGGCTGCGCGAATCGCGGTCGTCAGATACAAGTTCCGCTCTTCTGGAGAGAGAGGCTTTGATGTATGCATAGAAGCCCTATCCTAGCATGACTCGCATTCAATCGACCAATTGAGGGCGTCCTTTTCCGCCAAATCATCATAAGTATATGATAAATAACAACACTGAAAACGCTTGTTCTTGTATGGCAAGGCTTGGTTAGGCATTGTATGCATTCTGAATACATGTGCGTATGATGCGATCAAATAGTTGTTTTGAATGACTTGACAGAAAATGAATCACTTGCTATAAAGCAAGTATGCTTTGTTGAGGACTTGCTTGTGGAAGAATTAACCGACATTCTGGTGGGGCTCGAGCAGCGTATCAGTGCCTACCGGAATCGCTACCAGGAGCTTGAGAAGAAGCGGCGGCGTCTCGACGACGAAATCGCGATGATCAAGAAGTACTTGGAGCTGGCGGAGACGCTGTATCGCGTCGAAGCCGATAAGGCCAAGCTGGCGAGTCTCTCCAGTCAGATCATCACCGACGAAAAAGGTATTCGCCCGCTGCCAGTGACGGATGTCACGGATCAGTCACGTGAGATCTTGCTTGGGAAAAGCAAATATGTTGGGAAGAGTGTGCCTGAGGCCGCCTATCAAATTCTCCGCGAAGCCAGCCGGCCGATGCATGCGAAGGAGCTCCTGCAGCGTTTGTTGGAAGGTGGGTTACAGATCAAGGGGAAGACGCCGTTGACGTCCGTGGCAACGTCGTTAAAGCGAGATAAACGATTCCAAAAAGTCGGGCCGAACACGTTTGCGGGGATGACTCAGGAACTGACAGCGGTTGTATGAGTGGGTGGAAGAGAAGTTCACGTCAACTCTAAATGTGTGAAGGGAGGTGAGAATCTTGGCAACGAAGAAGGCAGCGAAGAAACCAGCGAAGAAGGCAGCGAAGAAGAAGTAAGTCCTGCCAGGATTTGCACGCCGGGGGTAAGGCCACTTAC
>JACOEF010000223.1 GCA_024998705.1 Nitrospira sp. | reverse complement strand
TTCTTCGCCACGCCCTCATGCTCACGACCCTTTCTTTAAACGTCTCACGAGGACCAACTCAAAGCCCAGCGCTAAGGCCACCGCGAGTAATGCATACATATATGGCGAATAGTCCGGTGGTGCATCGGCTCGGAAGTACCACCAGGAGGAAATGGCCTTTTCGGAGCCCTTTTCCTTCGGCAGGCCGGTCTCCATCTTCTTGCCATCCCAGATTGCAAAGGCGATGCTTGCGAACTGTCCGGGGTGGAACTGCGTGTCCTCGGCCAGATACTCTGTGCTCAACGGACGTGAAAACACCACTTTCCAAACCCCGCCCTGGTAGACACCCTTGGCTTTCACATCCTGGTGCCCGTGGGGCTTCAGCGTGCCGAACCCCTTGGCCCCCAGATCTGCACCCTTACCATCCTTATTCTTCCAGTACCAGATATTGACCGGTCCACCCTCAACCTGTGCCATCGGTTGACCGTGCGCGAAATGTGCTTTGGTATCGCCGACCATGAACTCCAGCGCGGCAGCATCCTCTGGATCTTCGGATGGATCGGCATATTCCAGCAGGATGGCTACGGTGGTGCCGTCATGCAGGCCGCGAACCTTCACGCTCTTGGCAGTGACATCAGTGATACGCACGGGCCAATGGACCTGGGGAGACATCGGGAATTCCGACACCGCCGCAGTCGCCCAGGCCGCTGCCGTCGGATCATCTGCCGGAAGGGATCCCTTCACAAGCGCGGCGCGCACCGACACGCTCTGTTGGCTATAGGCCGGCTGCACCTCGGCGGCCACGCACAATCCCACAAGGCCGACGGCCCCAATCCACCACCTCGTACCTGGTCTCCTCACTCGTGCCATACGCTCCCCTTAATTGCTCAGCGCTCCCTGATCGGAGAAATTACTCGGACTCGTCCCACGTTCTTGGTTTCTGTCCGGCGCCATCGTATTCGCCCATAATGACTTTCCAGATATCCTCGTCGGACATCTCGAGCTCCCACCGCGGCATGGCTGACTTCCAGGGCATACCTTCAACCGGTAGGCCCACTCCACCCTTCTTGATCCTCCAGAACAGGAAACTCTCCTGAAGCATGGCAATGGTCGTGGGATCTTTGAAATTCGCGGGCGGCGGCGTAAACCCAGGAGCGGCAAACCCCTTGCCGTCGAAATTACCGTGGCAAGGTGCACAACGCGATGCATACAAACCCTTGCCATACATAATGTTCTCAGGCGTCTTCGGAACCGGATTTGACAGACCTGTGTATTCTCCAGGAGGGGCCGGGTGAATGGTGCGGTTTTCCGCCGGTGGCGCATCACTCGAGGCCGTGCTCCCGTAGGTTTGCCACCCCACCAATAATGGGAACAAGGCCAGGACGATATACCGCGCACTGCTAAGGGCTCCGCCACCCTCACCGGGGAGGAAACGCAAGATCGGGCCGAAGAACGCATCTTTGGATGCCCCGCTCAGCGTGGCGAAAATGACAATCCCTGCCGTGGTCAGCATGAGGTATAGGAAGATCAAGCTCGAAGGCAACGGGGCGGAATGCGGCAGATTCGGGACGATGAACTTCAAGAACAGATAAATACAGACCGTCAGGATAACCGGTCTAACGAGTACGCCTCCCATAACCATCCTCCTCTACATCACCGCCGACTATCGAGCCTGTGCCACTGCGAGCGTTCCGGCATCTGCCGCCTTGACCGGCGCCGGAGTGGCCCGTGGAAGATCCAATTCTGCCGGGCTCACGCTGATCGGCTCACCGCTCATCTGCTGAAGGAACGCGATGACCGACAGGATTTCGTTCTTGGACAACCCGATGGGGTTCTTATTGATATACGGCATCCTGGCTGGGTACTCCTTGGGAATGCCCTCATGCCGGTAGTCTAAATACAGATAGGCCTGCGGCTCCGTCAAACTCTCAAAAATAAACTCTCGGGACAATTTGGCGCCAATGCCCTTCAGGTCCGGACAACGGGCAGATTCGCTGGGGCCGATCGAGTGACAAAGTGCGCACTGGCCCTTACTGAAGAAAATCTTCTGGCCGATCGTCGCCATATCCGTCGGCGTCTTGATGTCGGCGATATTGATGCTTTCCTCCGCAGGCGGCAACGAAGCCATTTGCGGAACGGCCAGCGCGACCAAGGAAAAGAGGCCGAGTACGATGGCCACGAAGCCAAGGACGCGAATAAATTGGCCCTTGATGAATGGGAGAATCACCGTACCAAGGCCAACGACACACAGACCGATTAGCTGCAGTTTGACAACTTCACTCATAAGTCCTCAACAAAGGATAATGATCACGACCCGCCCCTGGTGTGGGCCCCAGGGGAAGATCATCTTCCCGATCAGACAGGACGTTTTCTTTCAGGCGCATCAATCTCAGTGACAGGGGCTTCAGGCCCATCCAATGCCGGCGACCCTCCAGCCATAGCCGGAATAGTGCCAGGCTCGACTGATCCCTTCGAGCTCGCAGCAGCCTTGGCCTTATCTCCCATGGTGGCGACCCAGAAAATAAAGGCGACCAACATACAGAACAGGAACGTGTTCAGCGCCATGAGGGCCGCGGCATACCCGAGTGCCGGTGAGAACGCATAGGGAGACGAGTCACGCATGACCCCATACACGTGCCAATGGACGCGAGAAGAAGAACGCGCATAACCCATGAGCGTCATGAGCAGAATCACCATGACCGCATTGAGCACCAGCGCATAGCCCGCGCGTGGCGGCATTTTCCCCCACACCATTTCCGTGGTGGTCTTCGCACTCTTGAGCAGGAGCGCAGTCAGCGGCGTAATCGTCAACATGACGAAAATCACGATGCCGACCTGTGACGTGGAGAAGTAGTTGATACGGATGATGGCTGGAACAAAGTATCCCCAGACACCGAGCACGATCACGGCGATAGCCGCGAGCCCCAGCACTCCGCCCATAAGGGCCTTGGCAGCCCGGGCCCATCCGGCCGTGTCTTCCTTACCTGCCCGCCAATACATAATAAAGCTCATGAAGGTCACGAGCACCATCAGGTTTGAAACGGTCATTTTGGCCGACATGACACCGAACACACCGAGCAGCGGGTGGTGCGTGCCGCCCATCTTCTGGGCCTCTTCCAAGCTGGCAACCAGCGAATGCGGCGTCATCCATACGCCGAGGCACAAGAGGAG
Organism: Nitrospira sp.; assembly: GCA_024998705.1. Classification (GTDB taxonomy): domain Bacteria; phylum Nitrospirota; class Nitrospiria; order Nitrospirales; family Nitrospiraceae; genus Nitrospira_A. Next base: position 2,025 of record JACOEF010000223.1, on the reverse strand, counting down.
AATGATCAACATCGCCATAATCGGTTTGCGATATTGTCCTTCAGACCCTGGAATTCGATGGGTGATACCCAGCCAGAAATAATAGTTGGAGCCGAGGAACAGCACCCCGATCAACATGGCCTGGAGAATAAACAGCCAGGAAAGAAACCCGCCCATGAGCGTGATGCCCATCTGCTGGTTGTACTGATAAATTTCTCGCATCAACCAATAACCGGCAAAGGGAAGGGGCAACAGACCGAAGACACCGATGAAGTTTCCAACGTACCCCATCCAATCGTAGTGGTAGCGCTCTTCCTGGCTGCGGGCGGAGAGGTAGCGGATACCGGCATAGGCGCCGCAAATGTAGCCACCAAGCACCACATTGGCGATCAACCGATGGATGTTCACCGGCCACCAGGTCGGGTTCCAGGTCGCGGCCCATGCCCGGGCGAAATCGCTGCCTTCGGAGATCACCACCGGACTGGACTGGAAGGTCGCCCAGGAGTTCGGTACTATCATGATAAAGAAGGCAAAGACATTGAGGAGGAATCCCAGGAAAATGTGAAACTTCTTCCCGTTCCCCTCGGCCATGGCATCCCAGCCATACCAATAGAGATAGAGCGTGGCCGTTTCCACGAGAAACAGACAGCAGTACACCAAAAACGATGGGAAAAAGATGTCCGTGAGATAGGCCATCAACTTCGGGTAAAAGCCGATAAGGAGGAACAGCAGGATGCCGCCGAATAAGGCGGTGGTGGCATAGGACGACGTGAGAAGCTTGGTAAATTCCTTCGCCACCTTGTCGTAGCGCTTATCACCCGACTTCCATCCGACGATTTCGCATAACCAGGCAAAAATCGGCACGCCGAGCACGAAGCCGGCGAGCAAAAGATGGAGCTGAGCGATAATCCACACCAGGTTACGGCTACCGATATAAGGGATGTCTCGATAGGCAGTCGGCGCTTGCGCAGCAGCGGCATCCTGAGCGAGAGCCATGTCGGGCATCCCTATCCATCCCAGCACTGCCGCACATCCGGCCAACAGGGCCACACGGCCTGCAATATGGCGCCCGTGATTCGTGACACTCGGACCCTGGTTCTTCATCGTTCTTACCTCGTCATTCGCCATGATGTCATTTGCCGCTTGCCGCCGGTTTCCCAGCGGCTGGTTGCGAGGCCTTGCCGTCGCTCTTGGCAGAGCCCTCCTTGACACCGGCTTTGTCCTTGCCGCCCTTCTGCTTGTCTTTCTCTTCTTCTGCCGATATTTTCTCGATGGCCGCAATCTTCAGCTCCGCCTCCTTAAACGCCTTTTCCCCCTTTGAGAGAGACTTCTGGGCATCAAATGGTGGCGCGACCGCTTCCGTGGCGGGCTTACAACATTCATGGGGATGCGGGGTGGAAACCGGGAGCACCGCCCAGAAGAGGACGCTCAAGACTGCCCCAGCCGCAGTGAAGGCGGTCAGCATCAAGCTTTGGTCAGCAGGGACCCGGATCATGTCCCAACGCGAGATCAATTCCTGATAGGTGCCTCCTGCGGGTTGGGCACCGGCCGTACGCCCCTCCACCAGTTTGCCTAAAATAGACAGGCCAACAAACGTCAGCGCCAAGAGCACCACAAGCGATGCGCTACCCCAAGCCGTAAATTCCAAGCCGATTCGCTCAGCAACCGGCATGTGCTTGAGCATATCCATATCCAAAATCGATTTCGTGATCGAACGGGCCAGATCGGTCGCGCCACCCTGCACGACCCACAGGAACGGCAGATAGATGGCGCCGGCCACTGCGAATCGAACCCAGAGCCCCAGACCTAACGAAGCAGTTGGCTCGAGTCGAAGGCGTTCCAGAAAGACGGTTCTGGCAACCAGCCCCAACGACCAAATGTCGATGGGAATGCTGACCAGGAAGAGGAGCGGCAGGCCCGTGCCCTCACCGAAATGGAAACCGACACCGAGGGAAATGACGAAAAAGGCAAAGACGCTGACCGGAGTCATGAGCAACATCAGGAAGGTAATCCCGAGTTTGGTCTCCAGATGGATCGTCCCCATCG
>JACOEF010000202.1 GCA_024998705.1 Nitrospira sp. | reverse complement strand
CGTCCGTTCCGCATCCAGCCCAGCCTGGTGAACTTCCAAAAAACATTCAAAATGGGAAAGAACAGTGGTGGTGACTCATGATTAAGGTTCGTATTCCAACACCCCTGCGTCCCCTGACGAAGGGTCAAGGCGAGGTTGAATCTGCGGCAGCCAACATTGTGGACATGATCGGATCGCTCGACGCGACCTACCCGGGATTGAAGAACCGGCTCTGCGATGAAAAGGGCGATTTGCGCCGGTTCGTCAATATTTACGTCAACGAGGAAGACATCCGTTTTCTGAACGGAAAAGAAACCTCGTTGAAAGACGGCGACGAAGTGTCGATCGTTCCCGCGATTGCCGGAGGATAACCATGACCAGCCTACGATTTCATATTCGTTTTCCGGAGAACAAGATCAAGGAGCCGATTATTTATCAGATCGGACATGAGTTTAAGGTGGTGACCAACGTGCGCCGCGCCGACGTGCGCGAGACAACCGGCTGGATGGATCTCGAATTGACCGGCGAGACCGAAGAAATCGAACGCGCCATCGACGGCATCCGCACCAAGGGCTGCGTCGTCGATCCCATCGAACTCAACGTGGTGGAATAACAATGCGTGACGCGCACTTCATGAAGCGTGTCTCGTATTAGATCCCAACCGCTTCACGTTTCACGAACGACGAGAGACGAGTCGAATGGAATTTACCGAACAGCAAATACAGCGCTATAGCCGGCACATCATCCTCAACGAGGTCGGTGGCAAGGGACAGGTCAAGCTGTCCAAGGCCAAGGTCCTCTTGATCGGCGCCGGCGGACTCGGTTCGCCCGCCGCCCTGTATCTGGCGGCAGCCGGCATCGGCACCATCGGCCTGGTGGATGGCGACGTGGTAGATCTCTCGAATCTCCAGCGGCAAATTCTCCATACGACGGCCACCATCGGCGTGCCCAAGGTGGAATCCGGGAAACGGATGCTGTCGGCCATCAACCCCGATATTACGATCAAAACCTATCAGCTGAACGTCGATACCGAAAATATTCTTGGGCTCGTGTCCGACTATGACATCGTGCTGGACGGCTCCGACAATTTCACCACACGATTCCTGGTCAATGATGCCTGTTTCTTCGCCAAGAAAACGCTCATCTCAGCCAGTATGTTCCGCTTTGAAGGACAGCTCACGACCATCAAGCCGCATGCCGGCTACCCTTGCTATCGGTGTCTCTACCCGGAACCTCCGCCGGCCGGATTGGTCCCGAACTGTCAAGAAGCTGGCGTGTTGGGTGTGCTGGCCTGAACCATGGGCATCCTGCAGGCGTCTGAAGCGATCAAGGAAATCCTGGGGATCGGCGAAACGATCGCCGACAAACTCGTGATCTACGATGCGCTGGAGATGAAGTTCCGGAAAGTGTCGCGCCCGAAAGATCCGCGTTGCCCCCTCTGCAGCGCCACGCCGACGATCAAAGATTTGGGCGGAGATTACAGCGTCGCCTGCACCATCTGATATGCCCGATCTATCGATTCCGCAGCACATCCTGGATCAGATCGTCGCGCATGCACGTGAGTTAGCGCCGTTCGAGTGCTGCGGTTTGCTTGCCGGCACGAACAAAACCGTCACGCACCTCTACCGCATTACTAACATCGTGGCCGTCGAAGGCGCGGAAAAACTCTCCACCTTCGATGACGACAAGGTCGCCCATCTCGAACGGCTCTCTCCGGAAGAACGGGCAGAGATCGCCTTCGTCATGGACATGGGGGATTTTTCGGCCGCCAAGAAAGACATTCGAAAAAACGGCTTGGACCTCCAGGTGGTCTACCATTCCCATCCGAGAGACCCGGCTCGCCCCTCGCACACCGACATCAAGATTGCCACCGACTACGAAGAAATCTGGGAACGCATCAATCTCCCTGTCCCGGCCTATCTCCTCGTGTCGCTCATGCACTCCCCCGCCGCGGACATTCGCACCTACTGGATCACTGACGGCAAGGTTCGTCCTGCCGACGTGCATATCATGTAGCCATCGCGCCGCTGCGACAAAACCACCAGGCTCCCTCTACCAATCGACCGGCAACGATGCCATAATTGCGCTTTGACCTTGTCGTCGAAGGGAGCATTCGATGCGATCTGGCCTGCTCATTCTCGCACTCATTCTGTGCCTGACCGGGGTGACGAACCCTGGACTCACCGCCGCCGCTGAAAAGAGCTACTACAGCCCCATCATCAACGTGGACGTCGAAAACAGCCGCATTCTGATCTCAACGCTCGGCGCGGTGTTTTGGGTGGAGGTTCCGGATGAGGCCAAGGCTCACATCGAAAAGCTACCGCAATCGGGGCTCGTCGATATTGTGGTGGAAACACGCGAGGGGCAACCGCCGCTGCTGAAAACCTGGAAGGTCAAATCCGGCGAATCGACCTGTCTGCACTTCGACGGTAAAGTCTGCAAGTAACATTACCCCCCGTCGTCACTGTTGCCTGTCGGTGGCACACATTCCGGCAGGCACACAGAGAGAGACGGTCCGTTACGACCCGGAAGTGATGCGGCAGCCTACTCCGAACTTCCCAGCATATCGTCTACTAACGGACGGTTGATATCCGTACACCCCATACAAATGGTATCGAACAGCGATTCGTGGTCGGACACGAAATTGCGCGGATCGACCAGATTTTCGGCAAAGACCTGTTCGTAACACACATCACACAGCATCATGAGGCCGCGTGACACGGACACTGTTTTCCGGCCTGCACTCCCCGCCATAACTTGCTTCCTTTCTATATACGTTCCGGTACGCGCAGCTCGCGCTACACCGATCCCTTTTGCCTTGCGATCCAGAAATCTTCAGGCTCCAGATCAACACCACACACCGCACACTCATAAATCGATTGCCCCTCCGGCAACCGGATCTCGGTCCGGTCGATCCGGCCTCGACAGACATGATAAAACCGCCCCCGGGCGTCCTCGTTATCGAGCGGATCGCTTTCGTATATCAGCACCATGTTTTCCTCTTGCTCCTTCGTATCCAGGCATGAACCGTCGTTCGTCTCTCGTATCTCGTCGTTCGCAACGAGGATCAGGAGGCATCGTGCTACGCCATACAATCTTCACGAGATACGCTTCACGAACGACGCTTCACGAGATTATCTTCCTGCTAGATCTTGAACTGGGCCTCATACAGTCCGGCGTAGACTCCGCCCCGTTTCATGAGGGCGTCATGGTTTCCCTCTTCGACAATCGTCCCCCGCTCCACGACGATGATACGATCCACATCGTGGAGCGTCGCCAACCGGTGCGCAATAATGAAGGTTGTGCGCCCCGTGGTGAGCTCATTTAAGGCTTCACGAATCTTCACTTCGGTTTCAGTATCAATATTGGAGGTGGCCTCGTCAAAGATGATGATCGGCGGATCTTTCAGGAGCACACGGGCAATCGACACCCGCTGCTTCTGTCCGACCGACAATTTCACCCCGCGCTCCCCGATCCAGCTATCATACCCATCCGGCAGTCGGGTGATAAAGTCATGGGCGCGCGCCGCGCGGGCGGCCGCCTCGATACGCTCATGACCGGCCGACAGGTCGCTATAGACGATATTCTGGCGCACGGTGCCGTTGAAGAGAAAGGGCTCCTGCTGCACCAGGCCGATCTGGCCTCTCAAAAAACCCAGCGGCAGGTCTCGCACATCATATCCATCCACCAGCACCGCCCCACTGCGTACGTCGTAAAACCGCATCAACAGCTTCAATAGCGATGTTTTTCCGGCTCCGCTCGGTCCGACCAGGGCGATCCGTTCACCCGGCTTGACCGTGAGATTCACATCGGATAACACGGTGCCGTCCTTTCGGTAACCGAATCCTACATGTCGATATTCCACCCCACCGCTCATCCGTTCCACTGGTCGCACGGCACCGGGCCGGTCTTCAACTTCCGGCTTGGTATCGAGAATCTCAAATACGCGCTCGCTGGCCGCCAGCGCATGCTGCAGCATGTGATTCAAGGAATGGATTTCATTGATCGGGGTATAAAAGAGTCCGAGGTAGGAGAGGAACATCACCAACTGGCCGACCGTCAATTCCCCGGCGAGTACTTCCCCCGCGCCGTACCACAAGATCAACACCGTGCCGGTGCTGCCCACAAACACCATACCCGGCCAGTACCAGGACCAGAGGAACATGGCTCGCAGGCTGTTCTGACTGTACGCCTGGCTCAATGTCTCAAACCGTTTCCGTTCATACTCATGTTGATTGAAGCCGATCGTCTCCTTGATGCCGGACAAGGCGTCCTGAAGATAGGCGTTGAGGTCCGCCACACTTTTGCGGATCTCGGCATAATATCCGTGCACCCGCCGCGTAAACCAGGCGGCACAGACGATCAGGATCGGAATGGGCAGTAGCGAAAGCAGCGCGAGCTTCCAGTTCAGGAAAAACATCATGATCGTGATACCGACCAGGGTCAGCGAGGCCGTCAGCAACCCCTCAAGCCCATCCACGAAAATCCGCTCGACATGTTCGGTATCGCTGGTCACCCGGGTCATGATCTCGCCGGTCGAGCGGTTCTCGAAATAACTCAACGAGAGGCGTTGCAGCGCCCCGAACACCTGCATGCGTAACGCGTGAACAGCCTTTTGTTCAAGCAGGTTGTTGAACCGGACCCGCATCGAACTCATCAGGTTCCGCAGGACATAGGAGCCGAGTAGCGCTCCCAATACCCCGGGCAACATCTCAGGACGCTTCGACTGGATCACATCGTCGATGACGATCTTGACGAGATACGGCGGAACCAGTTCCAGCGCCGTGGCGAGACCCGCGCATACGAAGGTCACCACCGCCAGCATCCGGAACGGTTTCAGGTAAGACAGGACGCGTAGAAGCGAGCTCACGACAACTCGGCGATCCGCGACGGATCAGATGACACTGGCTGGTTCCTTCTGCCAATACTTCTGAAATTCATCCATCTGGGTGAGAGTAGAGAAGTCGGTCATGCGGTCGATGAATAACGTGCCGATGAGATGATCCAGCTCATGTTGAATACAGACGGCGTACAAGCCGCTGGCCTCGAAATCGAACGGCTTCGCATTCCGATCCAAACCGGTCACGCGAACGGTCGAAGGACGCGTCACTTTCCCTCGCAATCCATCGACACTCAAGCAGCCTTCCCATCCTTCAACCTGCTCAGGCCCGTAAAACTGGATCGTCGGATTGATGAGAACCGTCTTGGGAAAACCGCCTTCACCGGGACAATCCATCACGACGAGTTGCTGCGACCGCCCCACCTGCGGAGCGGCTAAACCGATCCCCGGTTCGTCGTACATGGTTTCAAACATGTCGTCGATAAGTTGCTGAAACGCAGCCTTTTTTATTTCCCCCAGGGTCAGAGGCAGGGCCTTCTGCCTGAGAATCGGATTACCGAGTTTGCTGATCGCCAAGATCGCCATCCTGCACCTTTTCTCTGAATATCTATCTCATTACGCGAGCAACTCAACCCGCGCAATCGGTCTCTTCCATACCTACCACGGCCTTTTGATGCTCCGCAACCACCCGAATCCGGTCGTCAGCCGGCCCGTTTCCGGCTCTTCGGCTCCGGCATTTCAAACGTCTCTTTCGACTGATTCCACCATTCGTTCCATTCCTGCGCCCAAGCCTGGCGGTCCTGTTTGCTGGAGGCATCCCAGTCGTGAAACTCCGTCTCATGCCGGGTTAAGGTCCAGAGCGACTGCACGGCGGACAGGGCCACGAACCGTTCGTCGTCCCCCAGCAGATCGATGAGCGGTTGAATCACTTCTTTCCGACGGACATATCGCGCTTCAACCGCCGCCGCCTTGCGAATCGATGAATTGGCATCTTTCGTCATGGCCTCAATGGCCGGTGCGGTCTGCATCGGATCGAGCCGCACCGCGACCCGGAGCGCATGTTCACGAATGCGGGGAATTTCAGAATCCAGCCTCGCCGTGTCCAACAAGGCCGGCACAGCCGCCGGAGACTTGATCAGCGACAGCGTCTCAATGGCATTGTACCGAATGCGCGGACCGGGCAGCGAGAGCGCCTTCGTCACCACCGACAGAACCGGCTCGCCCAAATGCACGAATTCACCCATCGCCCAAAACTCCTGCTTCCCCTCCAACAACGGCAAGAGCGCCTCAGCTCGCTGCAGTTCCTCAGGCGTCAGGGGTTGTGTATTCGGAGCTACCGACACATCCGGAACCGGCTCGGACCTAGGCGGCGCCTCGTACGGCATCTGCACCGGCCATACAGTGGAGGCGGACCACGCCTGCCCCAACATCCCTCCCATCAAACCCAGACACACCACACCACGGATCACCACCCGACAGACCACCTGACGGCTCAGTCCCTTCATAATGACGTACCCCTTACAGTCTTGATCATGAATATGGAACGGTCGGTTCCTGGCTCCGTTCGACCGTTCGCGTGCTCGCCGTGCGACGATGCACGACTTCATACAATACCGGTAATACGACAAGGATCAGCACTGCTGCGGTGAGCATACCGCCGACCACCACCCGGGCCAGCGGTTGTTGCGCCTGCGAACCGATCCCGGTGGCCAAGGCCGCCGGGAGCAACCCGATGGCCGCCGCCAGCGTCGCCATGAGGATCGGGCGCATCTGCACATCCGCGCCCTTCAACACAGCCTCGCGCAAATCCAGCCCATTGAGACGAAAATCCTCGATACGTGAGATTAACAGGACTCCTCCGAGAATCGCTACTCCCAGCGTCGAAATCACGCCCACCGCCGCAGAAATGCTGAAATGGGTCCCAGTAAAGACCAGCGAAAAAATGCCTCCGATCAACGCAAAGGGAACCGTGACCAGCACCAACAGCGCATTCGTGAGCGAGTTGAACGTCGTGTAGAGGAGAAAGAGGATGATCACGAGGCTCACCGGTACGATCATGGTCAGCCGTTTCTGTTCGGCCGTGAGTTGATCGTACTGACCGGCCCATTCAAGCCGATACCGCTCCGGGAGCGAAACCGCTGTGGCCATCTTCGCTTGAGCCTCCTTCACTGTGCTCTCGAGGTCGCGATCACGCACGCTGAACTTGATGGGGATATAGCGTTCGTTGTTTTCCCGATAAATAATGAACGCGCCGGTCTGGGTTTTGATCGTCGCCACCTGTTTCAAAGGGATCCGCGCGCCATCCGGCGTATTCACCAGGATATTGCCGATCGTTTCGGCATCCCTCCGAAACTCGGGCAGAAAGCGGACCACCAAATCGAAGAGTCGCTCACCCTCGAAGACCTGGGTCACCCCCTGACCTCCCACCGCCGCCTGTACGACTGCATTGACGTCCGAAACCCGAAGCCCATAGCGGGCGCTGGCCTCCCGATCCACCTGGATCAGCAGATTGGGCTGCCCGACCAACCGAAAGATGCCTAAATCCTTGACGCCGCGTATCCCCTTCATCACCGATTCGATCTCGACCGCCTTCGCCTCCATGGTCTTCAGGTCGTTGCCGAAGAGCTTGATGGAGTTCTCTCCCTTCACGCCGGACATGGCCTCTTCCACGTTGTCTTGAATGACCTGGGAAAAGTTGAAGACGATCCCGGGAATGACTTTTAGCCGCGCCTCGATCTCCTCCACCAACTGGTCCTTGCCCAGCCCTGGCCGCCACTCCTTCTGCGGCTTGAGATTCGCGAGGAACTCCGCGTTAAAGAAACTCGTGGGGTCGGTTCCATCGTCGGGTCTCCCAAGCTGAGAGACGATCGTGACGACCTCGGGCGACTGCCTGAACATCTGCCGGATTTCTCCGGTCAAGCGGGCGGCCTCGTCGTAGGAAATATCGACCGGCATGGTCGCGCGGACCCAAAGATTCCCCTCCTCCAATGCCGGCATGAATTCTCCACCGATGAATTGCAGCGCCCCGAATGCTCCGACCAGCAGTACCAGCGCCGCGCCGATCACTTTCACGTTGTGGTGCAGGGCCCATTGCAACACGGCCAAATAGGTCCTGCGAATCGCGCCGACAAACCGCGTATCTTCTTCCTTCACCACACCCGTCAGCAGCAGGGAACAGAGCACCGGCGCCAGCGTAAACGCCATGAGCAGCGCGCCGAAGAGCGCAAATCCATAGGTGATAGACATCGGCGCGAAGATCTTTCCCGGCACCCCGGTCATCGTGAACAGGGGAATGAAGGCCACCACGATGATGGCCGTAGAAAAGAAAATCGGCTGGCCGACCTGGCGCGCGGCGCGCACAATCTGTTGCGGCACGGTGAGGCCCAAACGGCGATCATGGCCGAGATGGAAAAAGATACTTTCCACCATCACCAGCGTCGCATCGACGATGATGCCGAAATCGATCGAACCGAGTGAAATGAGGTTGGCCGACTGCCCGATCATCACCATCATGGTGAACGTAAACAGCAACGACATGGGAATCGTCAGCGCCACAATGAGCGACGCCCGGAAATGCCCAAGAAAGACGAACAGGATCACGAACACGAGGACCATGCCGCTGATCAAAATGTCGGTGACCGTTTCAACCGTGGTATGGATCAAAGCGGGCCGGTCATAGAAGGTCTTGACCTTCACCCCTTCCGGCAATTTCCACTTATTCAGCTCCTCGACCTTTTCCCGCACCCGCTCCAGGACGGACAGCGCCTTGTATCCGCGCTGCAGGAGAATCACCCCTTCCACCACGTCGTCGTGGTCGTCGATCCCGACCTTGCCCACCCGCACCCGATGTCCCACCGACACGGTTCCCAGTGTCTTCACGAAAATGGGCGTGCCTTCCTTTTCGGCCACCATCACATTTTCAATGTCCGCCAGACCGTTGATCAGCCCGAGGCCACGGATGTTGTAGTTTTGAGCCCCCACCGTCAGGTAATTGCCGCCGACGTTGGCGTTGCTGTTCGTCAAGGCCTCCATGACCTGCGCAAGGCTGACCTGATAGCTGATCAATTTTCCGGGGTCGATATCGACGTGATATTCCTGAGTCGTTCCTCCGAAGGCTGTCACATCGATGATGCCCGGCACGCGACGGAACTCCCGCCGGACCTGCCAATCCTGAATCGTCTTGAGGTCGGTCAGGCTCGTCTTTCCGTCGCTGGCCAGTTCGTAGCGGTAGATCTCTGCGATCGCCCACCAGGGCGACAGAGCCGGCTGCACGTTTTGGGGAAGGCTGACGGTAGCCAGGCGATTGATGACTTCCTGCCGGTCAAAAAAGTATTGCGTCCCGAAATCGAAATAGATCTTCACGTCGCTTAACCCGAAGATCGAGAGGGAACGGATATCGGTGAGGCCCGGCATGCCGTTTAAGGCCACTTCGATGGGTATCGTGATTTGTCGCTCGATCTCCTCCGCGGACCAACCGGGGAACTGGGTGATCACCTCCACCATCGGAGGCGAAGGGTCCGGATAGGCAACGATGTCGAGCTGTTGGAAGGCATAGAGCCCGCCGAAGAGAAGACTGAACCCGAGCGCACAGATCAAGAAACGCTGGACGAGTGAGAGCTCGACGATTCTCACGATCATGAGACGAGAACCCGCTGGCGAAAATAGACAGGCCGGATGATGGGCTGACTCATTACCTCGCCTCTTGTCCCTTCACCAACACCGCGCCCTTGATCACAATGCGCTGACCGGACGTCAACCCCTCCAGAATACGAACCTGGCCGCTGGAGACGTTCGACACCAGCACCTCGCGCTTCTCGTAGTGCTGAGGCGTATCCACCACATAGACGAAGTGTTTACCGTCGATCTCGACGACCGCCTCTTTGGGAATCGTCAGGAACGGCGTCGCATCACCGACGTCCAGCCTCAGCCGAGCAAACATCTCCGGCTTGAGTCGTTGATCACGATTGTCGACCCAGGCCCGAACTTTGATGGTGCGGGTGTTCGGATCGACGACATCCCCGATCGAAGCCACGACGGAGGCAAAGTCGCTCCCCGGATAGGCCTCCACATTGATACGTCCCACCTGACTGACTTTTACCAAGGCGAGGTCCCGCTCATACACATCGGCCACGACCTGCAACCGATCCAGATCGGCCACCGTGAACAAGACCTGGCCGGCGTCACTTCCGACAGACTGCCCAGGAGTGACGGCCCGCTCGACCACGGTGCCGGTCAAGGGGCTCTTCATCTCGAAGCGCGAGGTAATACGCTGTTGAGCGAGCGGCTTTTCCAACTCTTGAGCAGGAATACGCAACGACAACAACCGCTCCTTCGCCCGCCGAAATCCGGCCCTCGCTTTGATCAGATCGTTCTCGGCCTGCTTGAGATCTTTCAGGGCCAAGGCCTTGGTGGCAAACAATTCCTTCGCAAGTTCCTGCGCCCGCGTGGAGTACTCCAACTCGGAGGCTTCTTTCACGAATTCCGAATAGGCAGCGGTAATATCGGAACTGTCGATGACCAGCAACGTCGCACCGGCCTCCACGCGGTCGCCCAGTTTGGCCCGCACCTCCACCACGCGTCCTTGCAGCGGAGAGGAAATTTTCGAATACCGGTCTTCGCCGTAGGCCACCTTTCCGACCAGAACCAGCTCAGGTTGGATGGGTTTGAAATCCACCACGGCCGTCTCGATCTGCCCCGTGGACTGCGGCTGAGGCTGGACGGCAGCCTGTTCCGGGGTGACGGAGGGCTTTGAAGACGCCGGTTCCTGCGTTTGGCTACAGGCCCACAGCGACAGCGCCGCGGCTATTCTTGCGACCGGCCTCACCCAGGAGTTCATGACGTAATCTCCTGCCCGACCGAACTCTCCAACTGAAACAAGTTTCGCTGATAGGAAAAGAGCGCTTCGATAAAGTTCTGCTGAATGGTCCGCGAGGTGCGCGCAGCGTCGAGGAGATCCAAAATCGTGGCCCCTCCCCGCTCATAGGCGCGCTCAACGATAGTGAAGGTGGAACGGGCATCTTCCAGGACCCCCGCCAGATAGGCTTCCACCAACCGGCGACTCTGGAGGAGATTCCGGTAGGCCACCTCCACCTGGTTTTCCACCTGATTCACCGTACGATCCAATTCAGCCTGCGCGGACTGCACGCCGACTTCAGCCTGGACGATCCCGCCTTGGTTCCGGTTGAACAACGGCAGGGGCACCCCGAGATTCAGGATCCCCATCTGTTGATTATCAGGCCCCTGCGGCCCCTGAATCGAATACCCGGCACCGATCGTCAGATCAGGAATGCGAAAGGCTTTCGCAAGTTTCAGGTCCGACTCGCGCTGCAACAGCGTCGCCCGACGGCTCTTGATATCAGGACGCACCTCCAGAGCCATCGATCTGAGCCGGCCCATGTCGGGATCCACCCGCCGGTAGTCCATTTCCGTCGTCAACTCCACTTTCGAGGCCGGCGACAGTCGCAGCAGTTGACGGAGATCGGCCCTGGCGGACTCCCCTTCCTGAATCGCCTCGATCACCTGAGATTGGAAATCGACCACCTGGAGACGAATCCGGATCAGATCGACTTCGGCGATGTAGCCCTTCTTAAAACGGATCGTATTGACGTCCAGAATGCGCGCGAACCGATCACGATTTTCTTCCGCCAAGGACAGCCGGCGCTGCGCCACCAGCACGCGATAGTATGCATCCTTGATCATGAACCCCAACTGGCGGACCGCATCCTCAAAATCGGCTTCGGATGACTGCACGCCAAATCCGGCGCTTTCGATCCGGTACCCGCGCTTGCCGGCCAGTTCGAACAGTTGCTGCACCTGCATGGTGAGGGCGCCGCTTTTCGCGAGCGTATTGCCTTGTGTAAAGGAGGCCACGCTGCCGATCTGCGCCACCGGATTCGGAAAGAGCCGTGCCGTTATCTGCTGTCCTTTACTGGACTCGATGCCATACTTGGCGATCAATAAATCCAGGTTCTGCTTCAGGAACAGGGCCATCGCCTCGGACAGGTCCAGACGGACCACCGGCGGAGAAAAGGGGGCCGTCTTGGCCGGAGTCGACTCAGCCGCCTGCACGATCCCGCTACCAAGCAGAACAAGACCCAGCAGGCCGACCACCAGCCAGAGCCCACGGCTCAAAGCCTAGGGACAGGAGCCGTCCTTCCGGCAATTTCTGAATCGGAGCATGTCGTCACACAGTGTGAAGGAATATCGAACCCTGAAGGACAGCGGGCGCATTATACTGATTCTCCGGTGCATTTGAAACAAGACCCGTACCCATCACTCACTGCATTTTCAGCTCCGTCCAGGCCCGGTCATAGAGGCGGATCCCCCGGCCGACATCCTTCATCCATTCCAATCGACCAAGTTGGTCAAGCGGCGGATATACCGCCGGATTATCCCTCGTTGAGGCGCTCACCAATTCCCGGGCCGACCGGGAAGCGGAGGCAAAACGCAGCCGCTCCGACGTACGCGCCGCGACGTGAGGCTCCATGAGATAGTTGATAAAACGCATGGCTAATTGTTTCTGAGGGGCTGTCCGGAGCACCACCAGGCAATCCGCCCACAAGGTCGCCCCTTCCTTCGGGACCACATAGCGAATGGAGGGCCGCTCGGCCATGGCCCTCGCCACCGGCCCCCCCCAGGCATGCGCCAACACGACTTCCCCTGACGCCAGCAACTGATCGTAATGATCGCTCGTATAAGTCTTCACCAGGGGTTTCTGCTGCAGCAACCGCTCCTTTGCCGCCTCGATCACCAGCGGATCCGTGCTGTTCATCGACTGCCCCATCGAGCGCAACACGGCACCAAACACTTCCCGTTGGTCGTTCAACATGCTGATGCGGCCTTTGTAACGCGATTCCCAGAGGATCGCCCAACTATCCGGCGGCGTCGGGATCACCGCGGAGTCGTATCCGATCCCCACGCTGCCCCATAGATATGGAACTGAGTAACGTCGCTCCGGATCGAACGGAAGGGCTTGCAGGTGTGGCTCCAACAGGGATGCGTTGGGCAGCGCCTGCTGATCCAATTCGCTCAGCAGCCCCTGCTGGATCATGATGGCCACCATGAAATCGGAGGGTACCGCCACATCATACCCCGTAGCTCCGCTCTGGAGTTTGGCCAATAGCTCTTCATAGCTGCTGAAGGTATCGATCACCACCTTCACGCCCTCGCGCCGCTCGAATTCCTGAATGAGCTCAGGTCCTACATAATCGGACCAGGTGAAGTAATGCAGGACCGGTCTGGCCTCGGCAGGGTCACCGACTGAATCTTGCCGTCAGGATGGCACGGTCAGTACCAAACAGATGAGGCACAGTCCCCATTGGCCCAACCGTCGGAGAGAAATCCCCACTCACACCTCGCGGCGTTGCAGATGAAGGGAAAGGGCGACACAGGCCATGGAAATGACCAACAGCAGCGCAGACAGCGCATTGATCTCAGGCGTGACACCGGACTTGATCATCGAATAGACCTTCAACGGCAAGGTCGTCGCGCCGGGACCGGCCGTGAAAAACGTCACCAGAAAATCGTCGAGCGAGACGGTAAAAGCCACCAGTACTGCGCCCCAGACGGCCGGACGTAGTAATGGCAACGTGACATACCGGAAGACCTGTCAAGAGTCCGCGCCCAGATCAGCCGCCGCCTCGCCTAACGCCGGATCCAATTTGCGCAGCCGCGTGCGGATCATGATGGTGACCAGGGGAATATTAAACGCAATGTGGCCGAGGATCACCGTGGTGAGACCGAGCGGCATCTTGAGCATCACGAAGAGCAGCATCAGTGCCACACCCATCATGACTTCCGGAATGACAAGCGGCAGCACCAACCCGCCCTAGATAAGCTGCTGCCGGCGCAGGGGCATGCGCTCCATGCCGAGTGCCATCAGCCCGCCCAGCAAGGTCGCGCCGATGGTCGAGGCAACGGCAATGAGCAGGCTATTCGCGGCCGCGGCAAGCAGCGCCTCGTCATGCCAGAGTGCGGCATACCACTTGAGCGTCGTCCCCCGCCAGGCCATCGACAGGTGGGCGGTATTGAACGAATAGAGCACCAGCACGAAAATGGGGCCGTAGAGAAACAGCATTGCCAGAATGCTGACGAGGCTCAGGCTCGTCGATCCTCGCCTCATCGTCCCTCCAACGGCCCGGCAGCCCGGGCGGCATGACGATAATACAGCCCCACCGCGGCCATCACGATTCCCATCAACACGAAGGACACCGCCGATCCCAACGGCCAGTCACGTACAACCAGATACTCGTGTTGGATCAGGTTGCCGATCATCATGCTTCTCGCTCCGCCCAGAAGGTCCGGCGTGATGAACGAGCCGATCGACGGGATGAAGACCAGGACACAGCCGCCGACGATGCCCGGCATGGTGAGAGGAACCACAATCCGCGTGAAGACCGCCCAGCGCGATGCGTACAGATCCCAGGCCGCCTCCACCAGGAACGGGTCCAACCGTTCCACGGCGACATAGAGCGGCAGCACCATGAAGGGAAGATATCCGTAGACCAGTCCGATCACGACGGCCGTCGGTGTATACAGCAATTCCAGCGGGGCCTCTACGATTCCAAGCGCCAGCAACAGGGCGTTCACGAGACCGTTCTGGCGCAGCACAATCATCCAGGCATAGGTTCGCACGAGAAAGTTCGTCCAGAACGGCAACATGACCAGAAGCAACAACACCGGCTGCCATCGGGCCGGACTTCTGGCGATGATATAGGCGAGCGGAAACCCGAGCACGAAGCAGATCGCCGTGGTGAGGCTCGCGTACCAAAACGATTGCCCGAGGATCTTGCCGTACAGGGGATGCCACAGATCCAGATAGTTCGCCGCCGTGAACTCCCACACAACGCCGCCGTAAGTTCCACGGGAGGCAAAACTGATCGCAAACACCAAGGCCAGCGGCGCCAGAAAAAACAGGCCCATCCACAGCAGGCCGGGAGCCGCCAACCAGCAGGAACGGCAGGCAGACCCACCGGGTGCGGAGGAAGATGATGTGTTCTGGACAGGCATGGTCACTCGACAAATACCCGCGCATCAGCCAAGGACCAGTGGAGAAACACCGGATCCCCCGCGGTGAACGGCGCGTGCGATGCCCCCGAGGCCATTCTGGTTTCCCACACACGGTCGCGGCCGACCCGTACCAAATACTTCGTGTCACTCCCGGCAAATAACACCTTCTCCACCCGGCCGGAGAGTACCGGATCGGAAATAGACGGCCGTTCGCGCACCATCCGAATATGCTCCGGCCGAAGCGAGAGTGTGGCGGAACGATCGGCCAGTTCGGTGGACACAGTCCGCACCGGGAACGGCGGTTGTTCGCCATCCGCCGGCTGAAAGATGCGATCCTCCCCGATCGAGGAACCGATCGTACCCGGCAGTTCATTCGATACGCCGAGAAAGCGGGCTACAAACAAATTACACGGCCGCTCGTAGACCTCGCGCGGGCTCCCGACCTGCCAAATACGCCCCTGGTGCATGACGGCTATGCGGTCCGACATCATCATCGCCTCCTCCTGATG
>JACOEF010000452.1 GCA_024998705.1 Nitrospira sp. | reverse complement strand
TTGGCGATGTCTTCGATCGCCTTGCGCTGATCGGGCGTCTCTTCATACTCGAAGGCCGCTTCGAACTCGTGGTAGAGCATGCTGTCTTTACCGTACGAGGTGCGATGGACTAGTTCACGGTTGGCGTAGAGATCGACGAGTTCGTGCGCCATTTCTTCAATGTCTTTTTTGACCCGCGCGGTCGTCTTGGCCCAACTGGTGCCGCCCAGGCGGTCCAGGCGGGGCACGTGGGCATCCGCTCCCGCGTAACGCTGGACCTGGCTGAGCCGGTCGAGCGGCACATAGAGCTTGTCGGTCCCGGCGAATTCCAGCACCAGAAAGTCGCTGTCGAAGTCCTGCACCGAGAGCCGACGCAGCCCCTGATACTTCGCGATGCCGTACTGCATGTGCACGACGTAATCGCCGATGTTCAGATCTTCCAGCGAGGAGAGGAAGGTGGCGGCTTTGCTCTTGGGCTGCGGCTTGTGTCGGGCGCCCTTCGCGAAGAGTTCCTCTTCGGTCAGGACCACCAACCGCAGATCGGGCGAAAGAAAACCTGCCGAGACCTCGCCGTTCAAGACCGAAAACGGGGCCTTCTGCGCGCCGCCGGCGGAGAGGGCCGAAGGCTTCCACTCCATCGCCGGTCGATCATGTTCGCCAAACAACGCCAGCAGGCGCCCGACCTGTCCCTGGCTGCGGGCGACCAGCACAACGGGCCCGCCTTCTCGTAAACGATCAAGCACCTCCAGCGTATGGCTGAATGCCGTGCCGCGTTGGCCGAGTCCCACGCTGGCCGGTGTTTGGGCCGGGCAGGTGAGCACCGGCTCCCAACTCGCGTCCGGTGCGGTGATCGGCTCCAGCGCGAGTGTGGCGTAGCCGTGGGTGGCGGCGAGAATCTGATCCCACGTGAGGTACAGGTGGTCCGGTGTCGGGTAGGGGTTCGGATCCGTGCGATCTTCGTGGCGCAGAAACCCCTCTTCGATGGCCTGCCAACATTCCTCGGTGTGGGCCTTCAGCGTGTTGGGTTGATCCAGGACGAGCACCGGCGGCTGCGGAAAATAATCCAGGAGGCTGTCCATGGTTCCATATACGGACGGCGCATGCCATTCGGCGTCGGCGGCCAGGGGTGCGAGGGCATCGGGTGCGTCCTCGGCGCGAATCAATTCGCGGGCCGGCAGCACCCAGGCCTGCTTGATCTTGTCGGTCGATTTTTGTGTGGCCGGATCGAAGAAGCGGATGGATTCGATCGTGTCGCCGAGAAACTCCACCCGCAGCGGGTCGGCATACGCGGTCGAATAGATATCGACGATTCCGCCGCGAATGCTGAACTCGCCGGGAATTTCCACCACCGATCCCTTCCGGTAGCCCAGCCGCAACAGACCGGAGACCAGCACTTCCCGCTCCAGAGAGCCATTCGGTTGAAATTGCAGAATCGCGTCGGTGAAGACCAGGGCCGGGAGCACCCGCTGTGTTAAGGCCGGAACGGAAGTGAACAGAACGGTGCGCCCCGTGGTGCAGAGGCGGTTGAGCGTCTGCATGCGGCGGGCCACCAGATCGATGTGGGGTACCGTCGATTCGTAGGGCAGCGTTTCCCATTTCGGGAACAATGCCAGGTCGTCGCCGGACTGTCCGCAGAGGGTTCTGAAGAACAGCGTGTCGCGATAGAGGCGTTCCGCTTCGTCATCGGTTTTGGCGACGATCAGCCAGGATCGATCGGCCAGCGGCTGAGACGGCAGACTGTGTGTGAGGAGAGCCAAGCCGAAGCCCGCAGTCGAACCATGCAGCCCCATGAGGCAGGGTTTACCCGAGCCGCTCCGAAGGGCTTCTCGCGCCGGCGCGAGCCATTGAGTCAGATGTGGTGGAATCAGGGGCGGCACAGTATCCTTCGCAGGATGGTGAAAAAGTCGGCCAGCTTTGTTCTCGCATCGCGCAGAGGCTCAACGTACAGCACAGAGTACGTTTCGCCCCTTTGCTCGCTGCGGCCTCGCTGGACGAACTTTTTGACCATCCTGTATTTCTTGGTTGTCCTGACGATTGAAGTTGATCGCGGTTTTTAGGCTGTCGTGGAGCGAATACGTTGCACCAGAGTAGTCGTCGACACTCCGGGGACGAGTGGAATGGTCTGGACATGGCCGCCGCGGGCCTCGACGGTCTCGCGTCCCACAATGCGGTCGACGGACCAGTCTCCGCCTTTGACGAGAATATCCGGCTGAAGGGTTGCGATGAGAGAGCCTGGGTCCGGCTCAGGGAAGATCACCACATAGTCCACGCAGGCTAACGCAGCCAGGACTTCGGCTCGTTGGGCATCGGGCACAATGGGACGATCCGCGCCCTTGTGCAGGGTGCGGACGGACTCGTCGGAATTCACGCCGACCACCAGCACATCACCCAGATCGCGGGCCGCTTGCAGATATCGGGTATGGCCGACGTGCATCAGGTCGAAG
The DNA here is from genome assembly GCA_024998705.1 of Nitrospira sp. Lineage (GTDB taxonomy): Bacteria > Nitrospirota > Nitrospiria > Nitrospirales > Nitrospiraceae > Nitrospira_A. The sequence continues at coordinate 424 of JACOEF010000452.1, read as the reverse complement.
CAACCGTTCGTGAAGACGATCCGCTGTCCCTGCCGACGGCACTCATCGAGCTGTGCGGCAAGCTCTTGTCGCGTGGTGATTTTTTTGCCCATGGGATTCGCTGCCGATCCGAGAAAATCTCATCTTAACAGGATGTGGAAAAAGTCCGCCACCACGAATCCGCGGCGGTTTGGATCGACCCTGCCTGTCAGGAGTCTGTGCGCTGGTCCCGCTTCTTTTGGCCGTTCCCCCGCTGCGGAAGCCCTCCCAGTCGAACCACTCCCGCGCCATGTTGCTTGATCAACTGGTCAAGAATCGCAACCGCGTCACGCTGTCGCCGGTCGAACAGGGGTTCAGGAGCGGGCACCAGATCCGACAGGCCCAGGCCCAGCAGCCGGTAGCGAGACTGTGACTGCAGCAGATCAGCGAGGGCGCGGCGGATGTC
>JACOEF010000366.1 GCA_024998705.1 Nitrospira sp. | reverse complement strand
GGCCTTCCTCGATTTCGTTCACCCGGACGACCGGCCGGTGGTGAACGGCGCGCTGGAAAAATTGATCGCCCAACATACCCCCTGCGACATCGATCACCGGGTGGTGCTGCCGAACGGCACCGACTTCATCATTCATCTCCAGGCCGAAGGCGTGCGCGAAGAGGAGACGGGCGAGCTGACGGTCATCGGGACCGCCCAGGACATCACCGAACGGAAACAGGCCGAACGGGCCATCCATCGATTGGCGTATTACGACAGCCTCACAGGCCTGGCCAATCGCGTCTTGTTTAAAGATCGCCTCTCTAACGCCCTCTCCTATGCCGAGCGTCACCATCAGCATCTGGCGACCCTCTTCATCGACTTGGATCGTTTTAAGGTGATTAACGATACATTGGGGCACACGGTGGGAGACCGCCTGCTCACGCATGTGGCGGAACGGTTGAGTGAGTCGGTACGCCAGAGCGATTCGGGCGGCCGACATGCCGAGCACGAACCGCCCCATGCTCTGGCGCGGCTCGGCGGGGATGAATTTACGATTCTGCTCACTGCCTTGCCGGCTCAGGAAGATGCCGGTAGAGTGGCTCGGCGAATTTTAGAGTCGCTGGCACACCCCTTCAGCATCGACGGGCACGAAATCTTCATCTCGGCCAGTATCGGCATTTCGATCTTTCCCACTGACGGTTCCACCGTGGAGGCGTTGCTCAAGAACGCCGACACCGCGATGTACCACGCCAAAGAGCAGGGGCGGAACAACTGCCAATTCTATTCGTCCGGCCTCAATGCCGCCGCCGCCGAGCGCCTCGATCTGGAGAACGAACTCCGCCGCGCCTTGGAACGGGAAGAGTTTCTCGTCTTCTATCAGCCGAAACTGAATATTCACTCCCGCAAGATCCTGGGCGCGGAAGCGCTCGTTCGTTGGAAACATCCCAAACGCGGCCTGGTGCCGCCGGGGGTCTTTTTGAACGCGGCCATCGACACGGGCCTCATCCGACCGATGGATGAATGGGTACTTCGTGAGGCCTGCCGTCAGGTCAAGGCTTGGGAAGCGGCCGGACTGCCGCCCATCACCATCTCAGCCAACGTATCCAATTCCCTGTTTCACAGACGGACGTTGCCGACCACGGTCGCCGATGCACTGCGCGACTCCGGCCTGAACCCATCGCCGCTGGAATTGGAACTGACCGAGTCCATCGCCATGCGGGACGTCGAGGCGTCGGTCACCATGTTGGAAGGTCTTCGTACGATGGGAGTCCGCCTCTCGATCGACGACTTCGGCACCGGCTATTCTTCGCTCAGTTATCTCCAGCGATTTCCCCTGAGCCGGCTGAAAATCGATCAGTCGTTTGTCCGCGATTTACTCACCAACGAGAACAACGTGAAGATCACCCGGGCCATCATCGCGATGGCGCACAGCCTGAATCTCTCGGTCTTGGCGGAAGGGGTCGAAACGGAAGGGCAGTTGGCAAAGTTGCGAGAGGAAGGCTGCGATGAGGTTCAGGGCTACCTGTTCAGCCGACCGGTCTGTGCCGAGGATTTTGAACGGTTACTCAGGGGCGATGCCGATGCCCGTACAGCAGCGTAATGTTGATCCGCCGGTTGATCAGTCCTTCCTTAAACGCGATGTCATCGGTTTCGTGGAACAGATCTGAATTAAAGACAACCGCTCGGTTCGCGCGATAGGGAATCTTGATTTCCTGGGCTCCCTGGGACTTCAGCCACTCATAGATTCTGCCTCGGGCCTTGTCGCTGTTATACGTCTTGAAATCCCAGTCCCCGGGGGCTTCTTTATCCCACACCACCAATCCGCCGCTCTCCGGATTCAGGTTCGCCTCATCGGGCGTAATCCAGAAATTGACGTTGACCGCCGCAGCATCGGCATGAATGTTCAGTCCACGCCTGGCGCTATCATGTTTAAACGCCCAGGCCTGAGTCAGACGATGCGTGCCGAAGATACGCGGTAACCGGCGGCGTAACTCCTCGGCAATTTGCAGGAGCAGGGGAGAGGCGAAGCCGTCGCCCAGAAACGCTCCGATATAGCCGTTCTCGTAGTCCTTCTTCCAGATCGTCGATGTCCAGCAGAACTGCCTCAAGCGGCGCAACGCCTCATCCGTCAACAACCCATCAATGTACGTGGCCTCCGGCTGCGTCGCCAGGTACCGGGACTCGATGGCTGCGCTGTCCAAATCCGCCGCCAATGCCCCGCCATCGATCGTCTCGCACGGGGCGACATAGATCAATCGATTGAACGACGGCGCAATGGGTTGCATCTCAACAGGGGACAAGGGCACACGATTGGGAGCAGCCGGCTCCCCGGTCTCCGATGGAATCAACTTCGCATGCAACTGTGTCAGCGCCTCGTGATAGGGACACCATTCGGCTCCCACCAGACCCTGCTCAGTCAAATACTGTAGTTGCTCCGCGTCATGTTTGAGGCGGGAACGAAAGACGCTGGTCTCGCTCACAGGGCGGCCATGCGCATGTTTGGCCTGGGCCGTTTCTGTGAAGCAACGCAGAGCCCGCGACATGTCCTCTCGCCAAATACAGGCAATGCCCAGGTTATAGAGCGCGGTCCCATAGCCAGGGAAGCTCTGAAGAGCGCGTTCGAAGCAGCGGATGGCCTCATCCGATCGACCCTGTTCGAGCAGGACCAATCCAAGATTATTCTGGGCCTCTGCGTGCGCCGGCTTCAAGGCAATCGCCCGTCGATACGACTCCGCGGCATCCTCCAATCGCCCCTGTGCCTTCAGCACAACGCCGAGGTTGTTGTGCGCTTCGGCATGCTCGGGGTTGAGAGCCAGCACCTACGCATAGGCCGCCTGCGCATCGGTGAGCCGCCCCAGTTCCTTATAGGCATTCCCGAGATTCGTACGGGCTTCAATATAGCGAGGATTCCATTGGATAGCCTGGCCATAGGCATCGACTGCCTCTGTGGTGAACCCTGCGCGTTGAAGCACGACGCCGTGGTTGAACCAATAGACCGGATTGCGCGGAGCGACGGCGCAGGCTTTGGCCAGCCAGGTGATGGCCTCTTTTAGATTGCCGCGTCGGTAGGTGAGGAGCCCCAAACCATGGAGTGCGTCGGGATGTTGCGGGGTCCGCTCGAGCAGAGCCCGGTACCCCCGCTCTGCGTCATCTAGCCCCCAGCCTGATGATGCATTTGCGCCTCGCGCAGGAGCGCCGCGGGCACGTCGGTGCCTCCGCCATGCTTGCCATGCAATTTTTCATCACGACGGCGCTCATTCCGATTCACGACGAGCCCTCCGGCGGTGGACGTACGGATCGACCAGAGAGTAGCGCAAATAGAGCCTGGGGGTCAAAGAGGGAAACGGCGACAGGGGAGCGGGAGATTATGCGGCCTGAGGGGAACTCTGTTGCTTGCGGCGTTGGCCCAGGATATCGAGGGCGGCCACGCGATACCCTTCGGCAAACGTGGGAAAACTGAAAATGGAGTCGATAAACCGATCGATCGTCGCCCCGTCCTGCAAGGCCATCTGGCCGAGGTGAATCAATTCGCTCGCATTCTCGCCGACGATCTGTACCCCGAGCAATCGCTCGCCGGAGGGAGCGGCAATCAGCTTTAACAATCCATTGCAGGCTCCCGTGATCTGCCCCTTGGCAATTTCTGTGAAACGCGCGCGCCCGACCAGTGGGCCGCGGTAACGGGCAGCGGCCTGCTCCTCATCAAGCCCGATCGACGCAATCTCGGGAATGGTATAGATCCCGACGGGGACCTGATTGACAGAGTCTCCGATGGGAATTCCCAGTGCGTGACTGACGGCCCGACGACCGTCTTCCATCGCTTGCGAGGCCAGGGCCGGGGGGCGGCCTAACATGTCACCGGCTGCGAAAATGTGGGGGACCTCGGTTTGCCCATATTCGTTCACGGGAATGCGGCCCTTTTCATCCAACGTCAACCCTGCCGCTTGGAGATTCAATTCCTCGACGTTCGGTTGCCGCCCCAAGGCGACCAACATCTTTTCACTCTTCACCGCCATGCCGTTTTCCAATCTGGCAATGACAGCGGAGACTCCATCCCCGGCCACTTCCTTGACGGTATGGCCGACGTAAAACCGTCCGCCTTGCTGCTCGATGCTGCGTTGAAATACGTCGACGATTTCCTTATCCATGAAGGAGAGTGGACGCGAGTCCTTGTCGATGAGGGTGACTTCCACCCCGAGCAAGGCGAAGGTCGACGCATATTCGCAGGCGATCACTCCTCCACCGACGACCGTCAACGAACGCGGCAAATAGATCATCGACAAGATCGAATCGCTGTCCAATACATGTTCATGGTCGACAGGAATTTCAGGAATCGAACGCGGCCGGGATCCGGTCGCCAAGACAATCGTATCGGCCAGCAGTCCCTGCCGGGCGCCATCGATCGCCTCCAATTCAACCTCGTGCGGCGAGAGGAATCGGGCGCGCCCGTGCCGGTAGGTGACGCCGTTACGCGCAAGTTGATCGGCCATGTAACATTCGTGCGCCTTGACCACTTCATCCAAACGGTGCAGCAAGACGGACATAGGCACATCAGACCGCAGCCGTCCCTCGAACACTTCGCTCGACCGTTTGAGTCGCTCGAACTGTAAGGCCGTCTCGCGCAGAGTCTTACTGGGAATCGTCCCCCGGTACACGCAGTTGCCGCCGATGCCCTGTTCCTGTTCGATCAGGACGACCTTCTTGCCGGCTTTGGCGCCTTGGATGGCCGCCTTCTGCCCGGCAGGACCGCTGCCCACCACCACGATGTCATACGCGTTGGAACCGATCACAATGGCATCGCCTCCACAACGACCTGCACCTTCTCCTTCAAGGCCAGAAGCATATCGATATCTTTCGGATACAAATTGAGATCGGCGAAGACCGCATGCTCCCGCACCGTCGCTTCATCGAATCCCTCCGGATCCAGAAAATGCGTGGCTAACCGACCGGCGAGACAGGTCGTCATGCACTCTTGTTTGGCCGTTTTTGCGTACTGGTAATCGTTGTGGAAGCCGATCGACTCCACCACAGGGGGCGGGAGGCCCCAGTCTTCGGCTACGAGCAACCCCACTTGGATGTAATAGCCCTCGAGGAGTTGATGGAGCCACTCCTTCGTCAAGGCACAATTTTGTTCCTTCGCCAGCGCCACCAACGTCTGCAGCACGACCGGTTTCCCGATCCCGTGCAAGAGGCCGCAGAGATAGGCACTTTCGACGTTGAACCGGCGCGTGCGCGCAATTTCCTTGGCATAGGCGCCACTGGCCAACGAATACTGCCAGAGACGCTTGACTTCATCGTCCCATCCCGGCACCTTAAATGCGCTACCCTTGATGGAGGCGGAAAACGCCAGTTCCGACATGAGGTTCATGCCCAGCATCGAGACGGCATGTTGCAGGGACACCACCGGGTTGCGTGTCATGTAGGCCGGGAATTGGCGATGCGAATGACGTGGGCGGCCAACGCCTGGTCCTGGTGAATGAGGGCGGCCAGTTTCGCCGCCTCCGCATTTGGATCATAGACCATCGCCAGAATTCTGGAGGCGACTTGGGGGAGCAGAGGGAGCTCGATCGCGCCCTTCTGAATACGCTCGATGAGAAGTTGTTCCAATGGCCCTGTTGAAGCCGGGGCTGCGTCCGTGGTTCTAGCTGGTTCAGCGCTCATAGGCCTCACACCACAGCTCAAGGTTTCTGATGGTTCTTGGTACTAGAGCCTTGTCGGTTCGTTTTGCCAAAAACCTTAACCGTGCGGAATCGAGGGTGGACACAGAGCATGCGGCAGAGTGAATATCATAGGCCTACACACGTGGGACGGCCCATGCGCCTCAGAAATCACGAAGGAGTCTCCACATGATCGTTGGGAAAACACTGGCTCTATTGTGTCTGCTCGGCTGCTTCCTCATAGGTCCGGCCTGGGCAGCGCCCCGCGACCAACCACCCCCTTCGACGGCCGACAAGGTCATCCGGGATACCAAGGAGGCGGTCGAATCCACGAAACAGTATACACTCGAGCAAAAGGAGAGCTTCCTGCAGGCGGTGCACGCCGAGCTGGGTGATCTCCAGATCAAGATTACGGAACTGCAGAAGAAGACCAGCGTCGCATCGGCGGAGGCCAGGGCCGAACTGCAAAAGGCGATTCAGGACCTTGAGCAGCGCAAGAACGAGGCCCGGAAACGGTTTGATGAGATGAATGCCTCGACCACTTCAGCCTGGAGTAAGATGAAAGACGGCTTGAACGAATCCCTTGAGGACCTCAAGAAAAGCTATCGCGAGACCCTCTCCAAACTGCCGTAGTCAAGCCCCATGGCCCAACCCAGTCATGGGATATTCCAGAGGCAACCTCTCCTTCTTCGGTCAATAACCATGCCAAGGCATCTGTCGCACAAGCTTCATCCCGGCCTGTTCATCGAGGGGTGAAATACGCTATGGTGAGACGGGCAGTTCACACGGACAGGCGACCAATTCCATGCCATTGAAATTTGCTCTCTATCCCGGCTGTGCCGCAAAAGGCGCCACACCTGAACTCTACCAATCCACGATGGCCATCGTCGGCCGCTTGGGTATCGAGGTCGTAGAACTGGCCGCCTCCTCCTGTTGCGGTGCCGGCGTGATCGGGGAGGCCGATCCGGACCTCGCCCTCGCGCTCAATGCCCGAACGTTTGCCCAGGCAGAGCGGCTCGGACTGGACGTGATGACCATTTGCGGCACCTGCCAGGGGGTGATGAGCGCAGCCAACCGGCGCCTGAAGAACGAGCCGGCCACCCTCCAACGAATCAATAAGATCCTCGCGCAAGACGGCATCAACTACGGCGGCAGCATCCAGGTCAAACACCTGCTCTGGATTGCGGTGCGGGATCTCGGGCTGACTCGAGTGGCCGACACCGTCCACTCTCCCTTTCGTGACTTCCGTATCGCCCCCTTCTATGGTTGTTACATGCTACGACCG
>JACOEF010000979.1 GCA_024998705.1 Nitrospira sp. | reverse complement strand
TACCGAGCAGAATCGAGCGAATTCGCACGATACTCACAGTGCGAATCAACACATGGAAGGTAAATGGGATGACCGTTCACGGTAGGACACTCGATTGATAAGCGGGAGAGCACACCAGCCCAGATAGATTTACAGGAGAAGTCGGGGTTCGGTTGGAGAACGGTCTTATTCGGAAGCAGCGCCGCTTTCGTCAGAAAGACACACACCATAACCCCCAGACTTTCCACCAACAACAGCTGCCAACGCGCTCGTTCCAGCCATGAGTCATAGGTCATGGGTTCACTCGGCAGTGCGCGATCAATGCGCACCTCAAAATCTCCGATGGCTATTTCGATGGTCAGGAACAACGCCCGCCCACTCCCACCCCGAACATATGAGCGGACGAGGGACTGCTGCTCCGCCCCGATAACGGCTAGCAATCGCTGTTTACTCTCAACGAATTCATCGAGACGCGACGAAAGTACACGCACTCCGGCCTGCAGCCCTGGAGTGGTGGTGGTCAACTCGGCCAACTGATCCAGCGCTGTTTTCAGTTGGCTTTCCGCTAATCGAATGGGGTCGAGAAACGACTGTTGCTCTGTAAGCAGGTAGCCGCGGAAGTTCGTCTCCACTTCCAGGACCAACCGCTGGACATGCGCAACTTCGTTGAGAATTTTTGCCCGATGGACTTGTCGTTCCTGCTGAGCCCGCCACTGCTCAAACAATAACAAGTGGCCGAAGAACACTGCGGCCAACGCCACGATGGCCGCGATGAAAAACCCTATGAACCGTCCTCTGATATTCATGAATCGCTGCGATGCAGTCCACGTCTCAGAACATCAGCGGACCAACACGCGAGAGCGCCCTTCGGACTTCGCACACTCTGCCCGGCACCATCGACAGGCAATCGGCGTGGGCAGTCCCCGTGAAGAAACACAGCTCCCTCACGGAGACGCCCCACCGCAGTCCTTTCACAAGACCGGCTGCACAGCCTCACGCGCAGCGTCAGTGACGCGCCACGCACAAGACCGGGCCGATGAACTCCGTAGCAATAAACACGCGTGTGCGCATCATGCTACCTGGACGCCCATCGACCTTACAGCCAGTTCACGCGCTCGGCCGGCCGAATGTAGATCGGCTCTTCGACCTGAATACGCGC
>JACOEF010000370.1 GCA_024998705.1 Nitrospira sp. | reverse complement strand
GAGAATTCTATCGTATCACCGTCGTACTACCCACCCGCATTCAGCTCAACACGGACCACGCGGAGGGTGACTTCACGGAAAAATCCGTCAACCTCAGTGGCGGCGGGATCGGCATAACGGTCACGACAATCTACAAATTCGGGGCCATCCTTTCCCTCACACTACTCCTGCCCGACCAAGCTCCCTTCACATCCTCTATCGAAGTGTTGGGGCTTGATCCCCTTCCAGTCCCAGGCGGTGCATACCGCCTCCATGCCCGCTTCATCGGAATGACCACACAGAATCGGGAGTTGCTGATCAGATACATCGTGCGTTTTCAGCGCGCTCACCTGCAAGAACACTATTCCGCCTGACCGGCGCGAGATGCCTTCCTCAGCTGAGTCGACCACGCATCCGCATCTATCGACCGGTACACGCAACGCCCCCCTCGCCGAGGGACTGTGAGCGACGCATCCCCGGTAAGCCCGTTTGCTTCCGCCCCCCGTTGCGAGTGATCATGTCCAATGCGTGTATTTAAATGGTTTCTCGTTTCGTTCATGGCACTGGCAACAATCGGCGCGCTCTATCAGATCGTCGGCACGGTGCTCGATCGGAAACAACATCCGCCTCCCGGCCAGATGATCGATGTGGGCGGCCATCGACTCCATCTCCACTGCATGGGGCAAGGCAGTCCAACGGTGGTACTTGAAGCGGCAGCACCCGGATGGTCGCTCTACTGGAGCACGGTGCAACCGGAAGTCGCACAGGTCACTCGCGTCTGCGCCTATGATCGCGCCGGCCTGGGCTGGAGCGAACGTGGCCCCTTGCCTCGAACCGGCCAACAATTGGCGCGCGAGCTCCATCGTCTGCTCGATCGCGCAGGCATCCCCGGGCCCTATATTCTCGTGGGGCACTCACTCGGCGGCTTGGTGACCCGCCTCTACCGAGAAGCACATCCGCGCGATGTCATTGGTATTGTGCTGGTCGATGCGGGACATCCGATGGAAATGCGCCAGGCAGAATTTCGATCTTTCACCCACGCCGGCCAATCGATGCTCCCGATCATGCGCACCATGACGATCCTCGGCATCCCGCGACTCATGATGTCATTCGACAAGCTCCCGCCGCTGCTGGCGGAGCAGGAAATAAAGGTCCCTGAGTCGATGCGACCGGTGTTACGCGCCGGCTGGGCGAGGACCGGCTATGTCGCAACGTTGGCCGATGAGGGATCTGCGCTGATTGAAACCCTGGAGCAGGTACGTCGCACCGGTTCCCTCGGCGATCTTCCATTGGTGGTCGTCACCGCGACCGCTCCCGTCTGGTGGCCGGACATGCCGGGCCAGGTGAACCCTGTTAAGTTTAGAAAAATGTGGCTGGATCTACAGCAGGACTTAACAACGCTCTCGTCTAACAGTCGTCAGGAGCTTGCCGACCGGAGCGGTCACTTCATTCAGTTCGACCAACCCAGCCTGGTGATCGAGGTCATCCGTCAGATGGTCGACAACACTCGCCAACCAGCAAGAAGCCGGTAGGGCTCGAAGGACGGGCACGACTCGGCACTCACTTGCAGAACCAACTGAACACCGACATTCATCTGGCCAATGCGCCCGACACCGCACTCAAAGTACGCACTCGCTCATACACTTGATAGCGGCCCACTTGAAGAATGAGTCGCATCTGTCCGCGTTCGATCACACTCCGGTAAATGCCCGCCCAGCGGCCGAATTCGCCGACCACCAGGAAGTCCGGATCTGCGGCGAGGGCGTCATACGTCAGATGCCGCTCCTCCTTCCACATTTGCGGGATGAAGTCTACGTTCAACTGCGCGGGTGGGTAATGGTAGGGCGAATTCAGCAAGAACAACAGTTCACTCTCGTAGGTTTCAATCATGGCATGGCTGGGTACCCGTCGGTGCAAATACGCCACCACCTCCTGCAGCGCGAGCCCATCTTCACGCCCACGGAACGCATACCGGGTTGCGACTACCATCCAGAGGGAAAGGAGCACGAGCAGCACCGCGCCAACGCTTTTGATCTGCGGCAGTGCCATTTCCCCGGCTCGAAACCCCGACCATAACGAGTGGGCGATACCCCTGACGTCATAGCCTCGACTCCAATCGTAGAAAAGCGCCATCACAAACGGCGCCGAGACGAACCACATGGGGAAAGCATACCGAGCCCCACCGAGCGACAGGAGAAAGAACCAGCCGAACCAGCTGAGAGAGAAGGTCAGCAACATGAGTCGAACCGCATCGGCGAGCTGAAATGAACGGGGCTGTCGCCACTGAGACCACATCGTCCATGACGCAAATCCTAATCCACAAAGCGTCGGCAGGCAGAATTGCAGCGTAAACAGCAGCGCATCAAGCCGAATGATCGGCACCAAGACGAGGGCCGACGCCTGAAGAAGGCCGGGCATCGGAGGATTCGGCAGAGTATGGCCTTGCAGGATCACCACTCGCAGCCCATCCAGCGCGTATAGGACGACCCAGCCTCCAGCTGCGCCAGCGGCCATCAGCCCAGCGATCCGTCGTTCACCTCGAAGCAGCGCGACCAAGCTGGTCATCACCAGCGCCAGGGTCAAGAACGGACGAATCTGCGCTTTGGTCATGAGCGCGATACCCCAACAAGCAACGGCCCCTCCCCACCACAGGGGATGACGTTCAACCAACACCCGGCACATGGCGCCGGCCAGGAAGAAAAACAGCATCGGCATCTCCCCCAACACCTGCCGACCCATGATGAGTGGATGCATCTGCCAATTGCTGGGCAAAAAGAGCAGGAGCCCCAAGGTTCCGAGCGCCACAGCGTGGCTGTACAATTTGGAGGTGAGCCCATACAGCAGGCCCAAGGCGCCGAAGGCATAGACCAGTTCCACAAGCCTCGCCTGCCATACCCCCACGCCGAACAGGCGGAAACCGGCGGCAATCGATGCCACGACAGGAAAGTGCCCGGCTAAGATCGGCGGGGCCGGCTGGCCGTTCAGCAGGCAACCGTAGTGGCCGGTCTCCACCCACTGCCTCGCGACGCAGAGTGTCCACCCCTCATCCCACCACAGGGGTGGAGTGACCTCCAGCTCAAACAGGCCCATCACCAGCGCCGACGCGATGAAGAACAGCCCGATACCGATTCGACCGATGTTCATGAGATATCCAGGAATCACTCCGCGGCTCAGGCGGATGCAGACAGGCGCACAGAATCTCGACGACTCACCGTCAAGTCTTGCAGCGCTACGGCTTCGCTCGGGATGAGAAACGGCGCACAACGATACACCACCACCGTCACCGGCCCGTCGCCATGTCGCGCCTGGAGCGCGGCACGCAAGCTCGGCCACTCACCGAACCATTGCGCGTGAGGAAACAGCGCGTTGAGTTCTCGTGGCTTCAACCCCGGTGACAGGACCATCAGATGGTGATGCTTCTGGCGAATCAATTTCACCACCGTACGCAGCTTCTCGAACGGACGATCCAGATCCGCCCATCGAAAATGCGCGATGCGCCTGGCAATACGAGACCAGAGCGGACTGGCGACTGGAAACAACTCATGGGTCCCCAAGCCGAGAGGGCAGGCGGCAATCACCACGCGAGACGCTTCTCGCGTCGCGCGCTCAATCGGCCACATGCCTCGATCCTGAGCAAATTGCCAACTGGTGTCGAAGGGATACATGTCCGCCACCACAATATCGGCCTGCGGGACAATGGGCGCCGCATAGAGCCGCTGCGCTGCGCGCACGCCTTCCTCATGCGCCGCGACCACATCGCCCGCAAAGAAGCCACTGACCTCCCGACACTGATTGAGGGTGACATTGACCAGAAAATCGAGTCCGACCTTTCGCGCCACAGCGATCATATCTTGCCGCCATTCGGTGTGGATGGACCCTCCGCGCTCACGCGAGCCGCGCAGATAATCGTGCATCATGCGCGTGGTTTCCACGCCGCAGACTGCCGGAAGAATAATCTTTGCCCCGCCAGAAAATCCGGCGATTGGGTGAGGATAGATGCACCCCACGCCGATTTTGAGATCACTTTCCATCACCGTGCGATTCAGTTGAAGCGGCAAACCGCCAGGGGATGTGCCGAGGTCCACAAGATCGCCTCGGCTGTCGTGCGCCGTAATTCGAATCGCAGACGGCAGGGTTGAGCCCACCTTCTTTATCATCTCTTCCGCGGAAGCCGGAGGGTGCGTGCCGCCGGCGAGTAGAATAGTGATGGCCTCTTCAGGCATTCCGGCGCGCGTCAGTTCTTCGATCAACAGCGGCAACAGGTCCGCCGCGGGAGTCGGCCGGGTCAGGTCATCGCCAATGATCACCGCCCTGTTTTTGCCTGTAGCCATCTCAAAGAGCGGCGGGGCGCCAATGGGGTGGCTCAGGATGGCACGCATGGCTGCCGCAGTCAGCACAGGACTATCCCGCGGCCCGACCTCCACCACCTTCCAAGCAGGAGGGAAATCCAGCATGAGGGCGTCATCACCAAACCATGCCTTGCTGCGCAACTGCACCACACTCATGACTTGCGTGCCATTGTAGGGGAGACAAACGATTTTCGATCGGGCACAGAAGTCACACCGGCGGCGAGCGCGCCTCGCAACAACCCCCAGAGAAATCCAGCGGACTCACATTTTTCCCCGATCCAGAAGCACCAGAACAGCCGCTTATCCGGGAAATGCCCCCAGTCGAACGGCCCGAGCACCTTGGTCCACAAAGCCCTCAACCACCGAGGCTTGGTTCTTTTTCCGGCGGCTCCCCATAAAAGACTGTCCTGAGGAACGATGCCGCTGGGGTCTGCCCGCATAACTTGAAATAGTTTTGCGATTCCTGCTCCGCGCTGAAAGGCATGCCGACAATATTGTCCCGGTGTCACCCGTCGCAGATGCGTGACCGGATTGGGCACATACACCATCGTGGCACCCCGCGTCCGCAGTCGCCAGCTCAGCTCCCAGTCCTCGCCCGGGCCGTCGAAGAAAGGGTTGAAAATATATCCATCCTCCTGTTCGCAGACGTTCAACCAGTCTCGCTTAAACAAGATATTGCCGGTGTTTCCGACCAGACCTCCCTGGTCGATCTGCTCTGTCACGGGGAGCGGGCGGCGGCGGCGAATGGCATCCAAGAGGGGATCCGTTTCTTGAAAGGTCCCCCCGGCAACCGCGGCATCGTACCGGTCGAGCGCCGCGATGAGGCGCTTCAGCCAATCCGGAGGCGGCACCCCATCGTCATCTGCAAATGCGATCAGATCACCGGTTGCCCTGGCAATGCCTTCATTTCTTCCCCAGGCAGCTCCACGCCGCTCACGGTCGAATACCACGACGACTTCGTCCGGCGGCCTTGTCTGCTTCTCCAAGGCCGCTCGGCACAAGGCCAAGGTGTCTCGCCCCAGGGTGGCGATCACAACAGACACAGTATGCTGATCGGCATGCATCATTCGATTCAGAACATTAGTTCTGCGTCACCGTCTTGAGCCTGAGCAGGACCGGCGCGACCACTCGAAACAACTTCTCACCGGCATGGCGAAACAGGCTCGGCAAACTCTGCACCATCAACTCGACTTCTTCGACCTGCAACAGCCCGAGGCAAAACACCCCTCCCCAATACAGCAACGATCCGACCACACCACCCACGAAGAGAGAAAGAACCGGTGTGGACACCAGTGCAGCAGCTCCGGCCATTACGGCAGCCGTCCCCAGCAGGAGGCCCATGAATCGACCAGCCGCGAATCCGTGAAAGATCTGAACCTGCCGCCGCCGCAACACCCAGGCATAGCCACCGGCCACCAGCGCGAAAGACAGCGACGTCGCGAACGCGGCACCGGCGGCTCCCCAGATTGGGATCACCACCCCGCAGATCCCGATATCCACCGCCGCCGTGGCCATCATGACTCGAATCAGTGACGCGCCACTCCCGCCCGCTTGAATGACCGGCCACAACACACGCGCCAGCGCATAAGAAAACGCCCCCGGCACCAGTATGCGCAAGACCATTGCCGCCTCGGAAAACTGCGGTCCGAAGTACAGCGTAATGATCCGATCCCCCAGGACGAATACCAGCAAAAGGAGAAACGCCGTGCCCAGCATGACATACCGCAGAAGCCGGCTCACCAATGCGGAGACCTCTCCCACCCGTTCTTCTGCCCAGAAGCGAGCCGTCGCTTGCAACATCACCCCTTCAACGGCGATGGGAATGAACCACACAAATTGGGACCACTGCACAGCCGCCGCGTACAGCCCCGCCTGCGCCTCACCGGCCAGATGCCGCACCAGAATGATGTCCAGGGAGCAGAGAGCCATGTTCAGCACGGAGAAAATCGTCGCGGACACCCCGAAACGCAGCAACGCCTGAGTCGGCAACGGGACAAACCCGGTCGGCGGTTGGCAATTCGACTCGCTGAGGGCCAGAGTCACGGCACGCAGACAGGCGAGAGCTACAAACACATCCGCCACCAATAATCCGGTCAATACGCCCACGACCCCCATACCGTTCACGGCCGCGATGACTCCAAAGACACCTGCCGCCACCACCCCGATAATGCCGGGTATCGCCGCCCGCTCCTCATGCCGAAGCCCATGCAGCACCCCCCGCGCATAGAACCACACCTGATCGAACAGCAAGACTCCCACGACGGCAAACGCCATCGGCAGGGCGACCGTACCAGGCGATGCGGTACTCCAAATGACGACCCCGGTCACGACGCCGACGGACAGCACTCCCACACCATTGATGAAGGCGCCCGCTCGCGCAATGTGTCTGCACCAGAACGGATCGTCCGGCCGCTCCGCAATCCGCTTCGTCATAGTCTGCATCATCCCGAGATTTGCGAATTGCGAGGCGAGCAACAACAGGGCCAGGTAATAGGCATATTGCCCATACCCTTCGATGCCGAGATATCGAGCCAAGATCGGCAACACGACAGCCGAGGTCGCAAGCTTGGCGACCGACCATCCACCAACAGACACAATGCCTTTAGAAACCGCTTTCGTCGACATGGATGTTTCCGCGAGACTGTCCGTTGCCGATGAAACCCTCCTGTCAGGGCTTCAAGCCGGATCAGGCCACAAACCGCTCGTACTGTGCTTGATGAGCCGCCAGAGCCTTGGACGTTTCATACGTCTCTCGCACGTAGTCGTAGGCGGCGCGACCTCTCTCCAACGGCGACTCGGCCAGCAGGTTGCGGATCGCGGACGCATAATCTTCATCCTGCACCTGTTTCCCGAATCGAGAGGCGAACTGATCCGGATCCACCCGGCTGATGATCGGACAGCCGTATGCCGCTGCTTCCAGAAAGGTTAATGGAAGCCCCTCTCGGACTGCCGTGCTGACAAAGATCCACGTGTCCGACAGAATCCGGTGCATCCGATCCGGTTCACGGAAACGATTGATCAGCCCCGGCATGTCGAGGTTCGGCACATCACGAAATTTTCGACGCAATTGGGCGTCGAACCCAGATTCAGCCGACGCACTCCCCTGCCCCACCGCCACAAACCGATACTCCGGGAACTGTGCAGCCAACTCCAGAAACAGCCACGGACGTTTGCGCTTATCCCATCGCGCCACAAAGGTGATCGTGGGGCGCGCACTCTTCTGCGGCAGGGTCGCAGGAACATCGATGAGATTGGGCAGCAGCGTCGGCAGCACCGACAGACCATAGAGGCGCTTGACCTTCTCCTTCAGGAAATGGGCCGGACAGAATACCGCATCGGCCCGCCGCACAGCTCGTCGCACCAGCAATCCGGACTCGGTGAGGTAATTGAGCGGTGTCAAGAGTCGTCGCATCGGGGTCGCATACAGAAATTCGACCCACCAGTCACTCAACTCACGTGGATCGCGGCTGGTCACCAGGTGCGCCCGGTTGGGCTGAAGTCGCTGCGCCAGGTAGGTCAAGACGGTCGGATCCTGCGAATGAAAAATATCCGCGCTGGATTCTCGAATTAAACGGCAGGCCGCCGCCACGTTCCGCGGCGAGAAACTTCGGATCTCCACCCCGGAGATCGTTTCCGTCGGCTGTTGTCCCTGCCGACCGGGGACGATCACGCTGACCCGGTGGCCGGCGCGCACCAGGCTTTCGGCCAGCTTTCGAGACATGCTGCCGAACCCGCCATAAATACCCCAATCAAAATACTGGCTGGTCAGGATACAGATGTGCGGGTAGGTCCTCATCCTCGAGGCACCTTGTTCACATTGGGAGCGACTTCGACCGGTGCAGGACGGCTGGTCCGCCGGTCCGCAACCGGGGGAAGAGCCACTCGGGCGCACAACTCGAGATACCGTGCCGCCAACGCGGTCCATCCGAACGACACCGCCCGCCTCCGGCTCTCTTGCCCCATGCGTTGTCGCTCATTCGAGTCCATCATCCGTTGCAAGGCACGAGCCAATCCCGACACATCCGCCCACGGCACAATTTCCCCGTTCTGTCCCTGCGTCACCAGCTCTGCCGTCCCTCCCGTCTCTGTCACAATCACCGGCAGGCCTGAGGCCATCGCTTCCAACAGGGCTATCGACATACCTGCCTGCTCAGAGGGCAGGGCGAACACATCGGCGTCACGGTACACCAGCGGCATCTGCTCTCGCGGCACAAACCCTTTGAAATGCACCGTCTCGCCCAAGTCCAGCCGATTGGCCAATGCTCGCAACTGCGGCTCGGCATCGCCGGTCCCGACGAAGATCAGCCGCACTGGCTCAGCACAG
>JACOEF010000978.1 GCA_024998705.1 Nitrospira sp. | reverse complement strand
GGAAGAATCATAATCGCGAGGATTACGATACCCGCCAATAGGCTGGGTCCAGGGGGGTGTATCTCCCCAATCAGCGGGACCAGCACCACGAGTCCCCACCAACCATAGACCACAGATGGAATGCCTGCGAGCAACTCGATCAGGCGCCGATAGGGTCGGGCAACGGCTGGCGGCGCATAGGAGTGGCAGAATACGGC
Organism: Nitrospira sp.; assembly: GCA_024998705.1. Taxonomy (GTDB): domain Bacteria; phylum Nitrospirota; class Nitrospiria; order Nitrospirales; family Nitrospiraceae; genus Nitrospira_A. The sequence goes on along the minus strand of JACOEF010000978.1, from coordinate 83 downwards.
AGAGAGAATGCCCAGTGGGGTGGCGACCATCACCGCCCCAGCCATGGCGAACAGGGTACCCCACAGCATCGGCGTGAGGTTGT
>JACOEF010000597.1 GCA_024998705.1 Nitrospira sp. | reverse complement strand
GTGATGGAAGTTTCGCTTTTCTACTGCGTGGCCGAAAACAAGTCAAGAAGTAACGATTTTGGCATTGGAATAGGTGTTCATCCTCCATAGGATTCGAGACAGGCTTTTGTGCGACTGTGCGAGAGAGCCTAATTCGGCGGACAAACCATAGTCCCGTATGTCGATACTTTCGCTTGCTGAGTACTATTCATCTTGAACCATTTCCGGAAAGCTCGCCATAAACGAATTCCCTAGGAGAAAAGGGATTGGCTTTCGATCAGAGGGAGTCTGAACCTCAACGGCTCTCCATTCCTCGTTCAAATCCCCAGTCATTTTCTTCTGAAGAATCACAACGAAACGTCGCTTTCTTGTTTTGACAGCAATCCCGACGGTTGGACTTCTCTCATTAATCACAAGGAACTCGACAGTTCCACCACCGTTAATAGCCGTGCAGAATGCACGCCCCAGTGTGCTGGTATCTGGATGCGAAGAATTCACCTGTTCGTCACGAAGGTGTGACGGAAAATGTTCCTTGTGCAGTTTATTCTCAATCGGTGTCGAATTTTTTCAGTTTGGAAATGCGTGCGATCTGTTTTTTGATTTCTGTCGTCTTGTCGGTTAGGTTGCCCTGAAGTCTGGAGACCTCAAATTCGTCCCCCAATTCTTGTTTATACTTTTGCAGTTGATCAGCTAGGGCCTCGAGTTTCTCTAAATCTGCTGCGTTGTCTTTCATTGTGTGAATAGACAGGCCAATATGAGCAAGGTCTTTGCAGATGCTGTAAGCACGCACCTTCGCGTGTTGCTCTTCTGCGAGTGATTCCTGGCTGGGGTATGAAATCGTTAGAGGTGGCTCCGATTGATTGGACATCCCGTTCCTGTTCTTAAGTGGCGCCTTGCGGGTTGCTGACTACGCGGCCGTGAGCCGTGTCGTCGGGTTGTCATTGTAAACCTGGTCAAGCGTCTGGCCGTCAAGCGCCTGATGAAGTCTGGTCTGGATATAGAACGTCAGTGGCATCCAGCCATCTCGTACTAATGTCGGATGAAAATGCTGAAAATGGAGCCGCTTGCTCTACTGCGCTCTTAGCGGAGAGGTCGTACGGATCGAGGATTTTGTTGGTAGGACTTGACGTCTTCTCTAGCCTCACATCAGACAATTCGCCTCGTGTATGAACTCTGAAGCTAATAACCACCTGGTTGTCTTTCCCATCGTACGAACGCCTGGTCAAGGCAGGAGATGCAGCAATCTTTGTTGTCATGTCTTTGAGGTATCGAAGTACTGCAGAGTTGTCCGCATCACTCGGTTCGTCTGGCGCAATGGCAACGCTAGATATGGGCTTCAGCTTCTAGGTCGGTCGTTATCGATTGGACACAGCTATTGTTGGGGCCAATAGTGTCCCCTCGCTCGCTTGTCTCGTTGACATGAGTGGTAGTTGAGTCGTTGGCTTCGACAGTATGGGCCCTTGAAGCAGGGCGGCACCAACCGTCAGAGTGAGCAAAAAGACAAACGCCTGGATGTTAAGATTCATGACTTTTCAAATGCATAATGACTGAGGTTGGTGGCTGGTCACTAGCTCTCGGACGCTCACTGTGCCGCAAAGAATGTTGACGTCTGCGCTACTGTTTGTAAAGTGAGATTTCGTCTTCCGTCCGATTGACGCCCTCGTAGTTACAAGGAAGGTCAATCGAGACGTTTGATGTTTCCCATGCTTTGTCTTGAATTGAGGTTCGGGCGTCATGGTTCTGCTTCTTTGTCCAATAGCCCTGCAAGCCCCAACCAAGTAGATATCGCGAAGGAAGAGCTTCTGGTCTCAGACCAGGGCTGATACACGGCAAACAATAGGACGTTTAGCTACTTGGCGTCATGGGAGTTTGCTGTCAGAATCTCTGCTCGACTCCAAACACTGTGCCTGTGCCACGATGCTCTTCAAGCCATTTGAGATAACTGCGCGACCTTTATTGCGGTGCGTAACATGCGCGTCGATTCTGCGACAGGCCCAGCTGTGCACTGGTTGATCAAATTGGATAGAACATGAAGAAATACATCGCTGTCTTTGATGAAACCGGAACCAGCAATCGCCCGCAGTCAACCGAGGAATCTGGCTTTGGAGTGGGAGCAGTTCTGTTTCCATTGGAACATGCTCCAGAATTAGCCCGGATTTCGAAACACCTCGGCTCAATTGTTGGTAAAGAGGATTATAAATACAAGGATGTGCTCCAAAACGAGGCAGCCAGGCAGCTTTTCATCCAGACGCTGAATCGTACGAGTCTCTCCATACAT
>JACOEF010000313.1 GCA_024998705.1 Nitrospira sp. | reverse complement strand
GAATTGATGGAGCTGATCGCCACGCCCCCTCCTCGGAACAAGGAACATTGATATGGAACATGCTGGTGAAAAAGAAGAACAGGCCCAGGCTGTTTCCCCGATCGGTCAAGTCGCGGATGACACGTTGACCGATCAGGTCTCGGACCAACTGGCTGCGTCACTGGAGTCTTCGGCGGAGGCTCAAGACCTCACCGATCCCATGCAAGAAGTGATTCTTGAGGAGGAGCAGGTCAAGGACGAGATCGATATTCAGATCGATCTCCTGAAGGATCCTGATTGGGTGGTTAGGCGGGAAGCTGCCATTACGCTCGGAGAGATGGGCGACGAACGTTGCGTGGCGCCGCTTGCTGCGGCGCTTCGAGACGGTGATTGGCAGGTGCGGGAAGTTGCGATTGAGGGAATCGGGCAGATCGGTTCTCCCGCTGTTGACGTGTTGCTCAAGCTGCTGCGCGACTGGGACGTGCGGAAGTCTGCCATCGTGGCCTTGGGGAAAATTCGTGACGAGCGGGTGCTCGAGCCGCTCATGCAACAGCTCAGAAATGACGAATTCATGGAAGATGCGACCGATGCATTGGTCAACCTTGGGGAGCCTGCGCTGCCTGGACTGATCAAGGCGTTGAAGGACAAAGAGGAATTGGTGCGGAAGCAAGCGGTGATCGCGCTGGGGCGGATTAAGTCTCCGGAGGCTATCGATCCGTTGATCGAAATGCTGCAGAATAAGGATTGGTTTACTCGACTGACGGCTGCCGCAGCGCTTGAGGCGATCGGTGATGATCGAGGTCGCGAAGCGATCAAGCCGTTGTTGAAGGACAGCGATATGGTGGTCAAGATGCGGGTCGAACGTATTCTTGCAAAGTGGAAGAAGCAACCGGCTACTGTATAGGGTAAAGCTACTTGCGAAGGAGCAGGTCCAGTTCCTTCTGGATGTCGTCCAGCTTTGTGGCGGAGAATTTCTTACCCATCGAGAGTTCGAGACGAAACTCTTTAATTTTTCCTGCCAGTTCCTTGATCTAAGCATTCGGATCTGCCTGTTTCCCATTCCCGCGCGCGATGAGCTCGAGTGACTCGAGGGCGAGTGCCAATTCTTTCGTCGCGTCGGCCGTATTCTTGTTGTAGAGATCGGCCTTCGCCTGCACCACGCTGGATTTTGCGTCGACCAGGCTTTGGCGGCGATGCAGATCGCGTTCTATTCCAAGTGTGGTGTCCACCACATTCCGCGAGAAGTTCCGCACCGTTTGCTCAAGATTATTCGCAGGCTGTTTCCCCCAAAGGTATCCAAATCCGAACGACAGGGCTAGGAGCATCAATAGCCCTATGAATCTGAGCATGCCGGTTCTCAGCCCCTAGCGGGCGCTCCCTGCTTTGTCTTTTCGAGACAAGACTTGGATGAGACTTCCTGCCGAAGCAATGCGCACCGTTGGATCCGAATCTTGGAGGCCAGATTTAAGGGGCGTGAGGAGCGCCTTCTGTTGCAATTTCCCCAACGACCGGGCGGCCATGAGGCGTGGGAGCGGTTGCTGGTCTCGAAGCAAACTTTCCAGAATGGTCACGGCATTGGGGGTTGTTGCGGCTGCCAATGCATGGGCCACACCGCCACGTATTGACGGATCGGGATGTCGGGCCAGGTCTGCGGCGTGCAATACCGCGCCGGCATCACCAAGACGGAGGAGGGCTTCGACGGCGCTGATACGAACATGTTCATCGGGGTCTCGTAAAAGTGGCTGCACGACGCTGCGAGCCTCAGCGGAGCCCAGACGTCCAAGACTGGACGCCGCGACACTGCGGACGCGTGGGTTTTCATCACTAAGGGCGTGTGACAGAGGAGCGAGGCCTTCGGGGCTTCCAAATTCCCCTAACGCTCCAGCCGCGAAGGCTCGGACTGCAGGGTGGGGATCGTAGACGGCTTGGCTCAGGATAGACAGGCTGGCGGGGCGGCGTAATCGTCCCAGTATTCCCAATGCCGCCATGCGGACTTCAGGATCTGGGAGCGTGACGGCATTAGAGATGTCAGTCAGGACATCCGTTCGTCCGAGTTTGTAGAGGCCCGCGAAGGTAAAGATGGACTCAGGGCCTTCATCCACGCGGGCGATTTCGGTGAGTTGATCCGTAATGCCGGCGCCTTTGGCATCACTCAGCGCATTGATCGCTGCGATACGAACTCCGGGGGCTTCATCGCGTAGCGCTCGTTTGAGCGCCGAGGAACGTCCGGCCAGACCAGCTCGCCCAATGGCCTCAGCGGCACGAGCGCGAACGAGCGCCGACGAATCCAGTAGGCCATCCTCAAGGATCGGTAACGTGTCACTCTCTCCCAGGTCGGCCAATGCCGTATAGGCCGCAATGCGGACATGTTCCTGCGTGTCACGGACGCGGGTGACAATAAAGCTTCGAGCGACGTCCCGTAGCAACGCCGGCTCGTCGGGCCGATTGTTCGCCACGAGTTTGGTATAGAGCTTCAACGCCTCCTCAGGCTTTCCAAGCTTGAGGTGACTCAAGAGGCTATATCGGAGCATGCCTAGACCCGGCTCTTGGCCAGGTGGGACCTGCTGAAGTAGCTCCAAGGCGCGGGCGTAGTCAGCGGCTTGGTAGAGGGTCATGGCCTCTCGCTCAAGCGGGGTGACGGCAGGCTTGGGGGATGATGCCGCAGCGATTGCCGGGTAGGGCATGGCCCAAACAAGGGATGCGAGCCCAGCGAGAAACGTCCAGGTGATGTATCGGCGGCTTCCTATGCAACCGGGCCAGGGCACCGTCACGCTACCACTTGTTCGGGGTGCGTGCGGTGGCCGGTGCATAGAGCTGCCTCATGTATTCTTTGACCATCCGTTTGGTGCAGAAGCGTGGGGCCACGGTTTTAATGCTCTCTTTGACAATCTGCAGCCAGCCACGCGGAATGCCGTCCAAGTCGCGTTGGTAGAACAGCGGGACGACCTCTTGTTCCAACAAACGAAACAGCTGTTCGGCATCG
>JACOEF010000977.1 GCA_024998705.1 Nitrospira sp. | reverse complement strand
GAGGCGTGTTCGGAAGCGTCCCTGAATCTTCGAGAAGTCGTTGGCCTTGCTCTGTTTCATTTCGCCGAGCACAGCATCAATATCTTCTTGGGAAGTGACGACGACCCATGCACGCCCCTTGCAGATGGTTCCCAGCTCTTCCGTGATGGTCTGAAGGTTGAGCATCAGGTGGGAATCTGTCCCGATAAACTGCCCCACTTCATCCACGAGGAAAATGAGGCGATGACCTTCCCCCTTTGAATCCAAGTAATCCTTGACCCACTTACAGAGGTTTTCGACGGTTAAGGCAAAACTGCCTTCCGCCCCATCGACCCATTTCTCCGCCGACTCTTTGCTCATCTTTAGCGTTTCGCCGAGCGCTTTTACTATTTCGTCTCGGTGGAAATGGTATGCATCACGGTCTGCTATCCACTCGCTGCCAGTCGCCTTGCGAAAGGCGTCGTGGAACTGTGCGAGCTTGCCTCTCCCTTCCAGATGGCGTTCCAGGTGTGCGATCTGAGGATGATCACCGCAATAGCCTTGCATCTCGTTCAACACCTTGAGGAACACGGCAAGAATTGCATCGCGACCAATGCGGTGGTCGGCCTTACTGTCAATATTGAACAGGATGACATCGGTATTCGAGGCGACCGCCCGCTTAATGTCACCAAACAACATGGCATCTTTGATCTTGCTCTCGAAAAACTCGACCGCCCGCTTGCTCTGTCCCTGATGCGTGTGCGCCTTGTTCTGCAAGAGGTATGACAGAACCTTAATAAAGTGTGATTTACCGGAGCCGAAGAAGCCTGACACCCACACGCCAATCTTTCCTGCGACATCGGGATCTTCGGGGTGCTTGATCGCGTCACCATACGTCGAGAAAAAGCGGCGAAGATGCTGATCGAGCTCTCTTGTCACAACGAATTCGTCCAACTCCTGCCAGACGGAGGATTCGTCCAACTGATCCGCCTTGACGACTCCGTTAATGGAGCGGAACAGGTCCCGCTCGAAGAGATTCTGAATGTTCATAGTCAGCCTCTGTTAGGGCACTAATCTGAAGGCACGATAGTAATGTTCCGGTTTCTTGCTTTTTGCTACACCGTCAAAGTGTGCGGACAGACTCAGCTTCCCAAACAGTCTGAGGGTCAGTTGATCGTACTTTCCTGGATAAGACAGCACGAGAGGAACGGGTCCCATCACATTCTGCAGGTTGCTGAGCAAGCCGCTGGTTCGGAGCAGCGGATACACACTTCCGACACCTGACACCAAAACAAGTTTGTTCTGGTCCGGCCTAGCAGCTTCATAAAAGATCGATGCAAGTTTCTCTGGATGGAGTGGGCCGGCCAACGCTGCCTTGAGAGCTTCGTCACCCTTCTCCCGTTGTATCTGTAGTGCCTTCTCGAGCAATTTCCGTTGCTTGAGGTGGTCCAGCACGAGATCGAACAGATCGATGTGCGTAAAACGAAGTTCTGGTTTTTGCTTGGGAATGTGGTCTATTAAGAAACGAAGGTGAGCTCGTACACGGAGCTCCTCTTCGGGCGGGTAGTCGAAGATGTAGAACGATATCTCGTTCCCGATGCCGCTGCCGCTCAGAAAGTCATCGGAGATGATCCGTGGAAGAATCTTGTTGAGGCGATCGGTCAGCAGATCACTCACGGAGACACCTGAATGCAACGCAGCACATACTCTTCATGGTGGCTCCGCAAATAATCAAGCACTTCGGTGGCGATATGAACTGGTTGAAGCCGTAGCGTTCGTGTGCTGTCCAGAAATCCTGCCTGTACAAGGGTCTGATACACTGACGACCGCAAGCGTCTCCTCGTCGAGTCGTTCCAGAGCGGCATCACAGGGTCACGGCCTCGACAGTCATTCAGATACTCTTCCCAGAGAGCTGGTGAGAGTTTTGAGGCGAAGAGG
>JACOEF010000976.1 GCA_024998705.1 Nitrospira sp. | reverse complement strand
CCTGAGAGCGGTTGATCACAGAAGTTATGATGCGTTCGACGAGGGGGGCGAACTCGGAGACCTGCTCGACAGGGAAAGCAGGAATCGGCCCGTCGCCCAAGGCCAAGGCAGCGCCTTCATGGCGGTCTTAATTCCCGGCTTCCTTCAGGAAGCCCAGGGAGCGCTGCTTCAGGACGAACTCGAGCACAGAGCCAAGGAAACCGGCATGATGACTAATGCGGCAGTCGTCACGCCTGTGAGGGAAACCTGAGTCCTTTCATGAGCTGATGTATTGGTGGAGATAGGCAATCAGCGCCTCTTTTTCCTCCATCAATAACGCAACCATATCACGGAGCGAGACAATGCCGACAAACTCATCGCCGTCGAAAACCAGGAGATGACGGCAGCGATGTTCCTTCATCAAATTCAGGCAATAATTGGCCGTATCTTTCGGGCTCACGGTGACCACATCTTTGGTCATCACATCTTTAATTCTTGCCTGCTCGGGATCCCGCTTCTTGCCGACCACCCGCATCATCAAATCCCGTTCCGTGCAGATACCCGTGATTTTTGAAGCACTGGTGATGACCACCGACCCGACGAACTCCTCGGCCATCAAGGCCGAGGCCTCGAGCACGGAGTGATTTCCGTCGATCATCACCACCTTGCGGACGATCTTTGAAGCAATAGTCCAAGCCATCGTCGCCTCCTTTCTGGTGGATGCATCAAGGCACCATCGGGCGCTTTACCGGTTGCACGGACCACAAGGAGCACCTCACGCCGAGGCACAACCAAGGCTGATTCTCCTTTTGAGAAACATACCCCAGCGAACGACCAGGATGGGGAGGCTACTTTGTGCAGCGCCGCGCGTGAGACGCTACCGAGCAGGAAGTGCTCAAGGCCTTTCCACCCCTGTGACCCCCTCGATCACCAGATCGGCATGGCGCGCCGCTTTCGCAATATGGTCGGCACCACGTTCAACAAGGACAACTCAACCGGCTCGTTGAACCGATGGATGCTGAGCCACGTGGCCAGACGGAGCGAATCTTCCTGTCCTTGAACGGTCAGGAGGACATGTCGAATGATTCCAGGATCGTCCCTGACCACCAGGGTTGCACAAGGAGCATGGAGCACCGCCCGGTGCGAGACGCTCGCCTAAAATTAACTCCGCGAGTCGTCCATGCCCCTGCGATCCGACCGCGATCAAGTCCGCTT
>JACOEF010000344.1 GCA_024998705.1 Nitrospira sp. | reverse complement strand
GCCGTGGTGATCCTAACGGTGTATTTGTTGTTCTAGTATGACGCGCGAGAGAAGGACGCATTCGTGAGCTCGTTTCCCTGGCTGAGTCTGATCATTTTTCTGCCATTAGCCGGAGCCCTGTTGTGCCTGCTGGTCAAGGCAGAGTCCGCCCGCTGGCTGGCGCTCGGCGTGACCGTCGCCGACTTCCTGCTGGCGCTCCCTCTCTGGTGGCTCTTCGACTCCTCATCCACCGGGATGCAGTTCGTGGAGCATGCCTCCTGGATCAACTCTCCGCCGGTGCAATACAGCCTGGGCCTGGACGGCATCAGTTTTCCCCTGGTGTTGATGACCACCTTCCTCATGCCCTTGTGCGTTACCGTGTCCTGGACCGCGATCGAGAAGCGCGTCCAGCTGTTCATGTCGATGCTCCTGGTGATGGAAACAGCCATGCTGGGGGTGTTCGTCGCCCTGGACTTCGTGCTGTTTTACGTGTTCTGGGAAGCCATGCTGATCCCGATGTATTTGCTCATCGGCGTCTGGGGCGGCCCCAACCGTCTCTATGCGGCGATCAAGTTTTTCCTCTATACCCTGGCCGGCAGCGTGCTGCTCCTGGTCGCCATCCTCGCCCTCTATTTCCAGTGCGGACACACCTTCGATATCCTGGAATTGAGCCGAGGCACCTACAGCGCCTCACTCCAGATGTGGTTGTTCCTTGCCTTCTTCGCCGCCTTCGCGGTTAAGGTGCCGATGTTTCCTTTCCACACCTGGTTGCCTGATGCGCACGTGGAGGCACCGACCGCAGGCAGCGTGATTCTCGCGAGTGTCCTGTTGAAAATGGGGACTTACGGCTTCCTCCGCTTCACCCTGCCGATGTTGCCGGACGCCACCGTGAGCTTCACCAAACCGATGATCGCGCTTTCGATCATCGGTATCATTTACGGCGCCTACATGGCCCTGGCCCAGACGGACATCAAGAAACTCATCGCCTACTCCAGCGTCAGCCACATGGGCTTCGTCACCCTGGGTATTTTCGTCCTGAACATCCAGGGCATCGAAGGGGCGGTGATGCAGATGGTGAATCACGGCATCACCACCGGAGGCCTCTTCCTGTGCGTGGGCATCATCTACGAACGGACGCACAGCCGCCAGATTCTGGACAATACGGGCCTGGCCGGACCGATGCCACGTTATGCGCTCTTTCTGATGATTTTTGCCTTGTCGTCCTTGGGGCTACCCGGCACCAACAGTTTCGTCGGCGAATTTTTGGTCCTGGCCGGGACGTTCGTCTGGAGTCAGTTCGCGACGACCTTGGCCGCATTAGGAGTGATCCTGGCCGCAGCCTACATGCTCTGGCTGATGCAGCGAATGGTCTTCGGAACCCCGGCTGCGGCCCATCGCGCACATCTTCTGGATCTCAACATCCGCGAGACAGCGACACTCATCCCACTAATCGTGCTCGTGTTCGCGCTGGGAATTTTTCCAAACCCGTTATTGACCCGTCTGCATGCCAGTGTGACGCATCTCCTGGCCGGCTCGAAGGCTCCCGCAGTTGCCGTCGAACACCAGCCGACTCCGGTCACAGCAGACCAGCCGGCAGCCAGGCTCGCGTCAGCACGTCCTCACTCATCTTCTGACCAGGCAGCAACACGATGACCTTTCCACTCCAGGACCTTCTGACTATCCTTCCGGAACTCATCGTCATCGGGACGGCCTGTCTTGTGTTGGCGCTGGACCCCATCCTTGAAACCTCCAAGAAAGACGTCCTCGCTTGGCTGACATTGGGTGCGCTTGCCATGTGCATCGGCCTGACATCTTCTCAGATGACGGGTCGCGTGTCCGCGTTCAGCGGCATGGTCGTGATCGATGCCTATGCGGCATTCTGGAAATTGTTGCTCTATATCGTCACCGGACTCACTGTGCTGCTCTCCCTGGCTTATCTCAAGGCCGAACGCCTGAGTATCGGGGAGTACTACGGGTTTGTCCTGCTCGCACTGGCCGGGATGATGGTGATGGTGTCCGGCGCCGATCTGCTGACCATCTACCTCGGAACCGAACTGATGTCGCTCTCACTCTATGTGATGGCCGGACTGAAGCGTACCGAGGCTCGATCGCTGGAGGCATCGGCCAAGTATTTCGTGCTGGGTGCCTTCTCTTCCGGGATTTTGTTGTACGGCATCTCGCTGTTGTTCGGCCTGGCCGGCAGCACGGGCCTGTCCGCCATTGCAACCGCGATCACCACGCACGGAACCGGAGACCCCCTCCTCTCCCTGGCGCTGGTGCTGCTGGCGGTCGGATTCGGATTCAAAATGGCCGCGGTGCCGTTTCACATGTGGACTCCGGACGTGTATCAAGGGGCCCCAACCTCCGTCACGGCCTTTATGGCCGTCGCCTCGAAAGCCGCCAGTTTCGGCGCGTTCCTCCGCGTGTTCGTGGAGGGCCTGGGGGCAGCCAGCGCCGATTGGTCCGTCCTATTTACGGTGATCTGTCTCGCCACCCTTGCGTTGGGTAACCTCGTGGCGATCGTGCAGACCAACATCAAACGCATGCTGGCCTATTCCAGCATCGCCCATGCCGGGTATGCCCTGATCGGGGTCGTGGTGGCAGGTCGCCACAGCGGCGAAGGGGCCTCGACCGGTTTCGCGAGCGTCTTGCTGTATATTGCCATCTATTCGTTCATGACGCTCGGAGCGTTTGCGCTGATCGGCATGTTGCGCAAGGAAGGGCAAGAGAGCGACCAGATCGAAGATTATGCAGGGTTGGCCAAGCGAGAACCATTGGCGGCCTTTTTCATGCTGGTATTTCTGGTGTCGCTGGCCGGCATTCCCCCGACCGCAGGCTTCATCGGTAAGTTCTACATCTTTATGGCTGCCGTCAACGGGGGCATGACATGGCTGGCCATCGTGGCCGTCATCTTCGCCGCCATTTCAGCTTTCTACTACCTGCGCGTCGTGATGGTCATGTATATGCGCGAGGCCGAAGGTTCCATCGCCACCCAATCACGGCTGGAAACCTCTCCGGCCCTGTCAGTGGTTCTGGCCTGCGCCCTCGCCGGCGTCGTGCTTCTGGGTCTGTTCCCCAATGGTCTGTGGTCATTGGCCAGCCAGGCCGCGCCGCTCTTAAAGTAGCATCTCGGATCGTTCGTCATGCGGTGGCGTCTGCACTTCTGCGATGACGTTGCACCAGCCTTCCTCACAACGCGCTCTGCACCGGACCCGGCCATGTGTCGTCGCTCACCGAGTCCACACCGCCCAGGGTTGCATGACTAACTTGTCGCTTCTCTCCAACGTGTTCGACACCTTTCGACGGCGAGGCTGTCTCAGCTTGGCCGCCTCGCTGGCCTTCTTCTCCCTGCTGTCTCTCTTCCCCATGGTGTTCCTGCTGCTCTACGGCATCAGTTTCATCGTGAGCCAGGATGTCATCGGCTATCAATTTTTGCTGGGATTCTTAAAAGGCTTTCTTCCCAGCATGGGTGAACGCCTCGCCAGGGATATTCGCCGCGTGGCGGAACAGGAAGAGGTCCGATGGGCGGTGTTTCTCGCCTTCGGTTGGTTCGGCGCACTGGTATTTTATGAACTGGACTATGCCATGAACACGGTGTTCGGCACGGCAGCCAAGCGGCATCCGTTGATTTCAACGCTCGTGGCCGTCGCCTTGATTTGGATGCTGGGATTTTTACCCCTCATCTCCTTCGTCGCCACCCAGGCCATCGAACTGCTCACGACCTATGCGCCGAGCCTGTTCGGGATCAACCTGGTCGCCATCGCCGCCCATGATTTCCTGATCGCCTATTCGCTCCCATTCCTACTCGCGTTCGCCGCCGTGACCTGTCTCTATCGATTTCTTCCGCATCAGCGCCCCACGTGGCGTGAGGCGACGATCGGAGGCGCGGTGTTCAGCCTCTTGTGGGTCTCCGCCAAAGCCCTGTTCGTGACCTACCTGGAAGATGCCGCCGTCTACACTCAACTGTACGGGTCGTTGCTCGAAGTGGTGCTCCTCATGCTCTGGGTCTACTATTCCGCTGCGCTGGTGCTCCTCGGCGCGGTCGTGACTCACGAGTGCCAATGCCGACGACCCGCTTGACGCAGCCTCCGATCGAGCCGCATCGCTAGTCCGCATTATTCATGAGCGCTTCTACTCCAACCGCTGATCCACTGCTGCGACGAGCCTTCGGCCGTCGGGCTCGCCCATCGGACCCTCCACGTACTGCACGAGTACGCATCGGGGCCTCCGGACTCCGCGAGGCGTTCGAGACCGAGGCCCGCCGGGGTTTCTCGCAAGTAAGACCGGCGCAAGCGTACTGGCAGTCCGTCGAGGAGATCGAACGAGAAGGACCCCGCCGGGCGAGAAGATCGGACGACGGAGCAGGGATTCATGAATAATCCGGGCTAGGAGGATCCCATACCGGATGGATGTCGCTGTTCAATGAAATGTCCAATGGAGGCACGCGTCACCAGGCCCAGCAGTTGCCCGTCTTGAACGACCACCAGCCGTTCAGCCCCCGTCGCTAACATCTGCTCCAACGCCTGCATCACCGAGAGATCCGGCGACACCACCATGTCATCGCTGGATGGTTGCATGATCTCGGCCACGCGGCGCAACGCCCAGAGGGAATTGCTCACCCGTTGCACATCACGCACTCCCACGACACCGACCAGCCGGCCGTCCTGCACCACGGGAAATCCTCCGTAGCCGTAGGGGAGAAAATACTGGTTCACGGCCTCTTCCACCGTGCTGTCCGGGGATACGGCGACGACATGGCTGACCATCAGCTCGCGAACCGGCACCGAGGCCAGCGACGCGCGGATGGCGGCCTGCTTCCGACTCCCGCGCGCAGCGGCGAACAAAAAGGCGCCCAACAACACGATCCAGCCCCCACTGCTCGCCAGAGCGCCGGAGACGGTGCCGGACAGGGCTCCGACGAGGAGGAACGCTCCGAAGAGACCGAAACTGATACCGAACAGCAAGCCCACTAATGCCGCCTGACTCGTCGCGCGGTAATAATCCTTGCTCCAGGCCCACAACCCCGCCCGTAAGGCTCGACCGCCGTCCAACGGAAAACCCGGCAACAGATTAAATAAGCCCAACTGAGTGTTGACCATCCCGAGCAACGTCCCCAGTGCCACCAACCCGTGCATAGATGTTCCGGTTGGAAATGTTTGCAGCAACGAGACCAGACCGATGCACAGGCCCGCGAGCAAAAAACTCACGATTGGACCGGCGATTGC
>JACOEF010000095.1 GCA_024998705.1 Nitrospira sp. | reverse complement strand
GAGTTGATGGGTTTCGAAGATGCGCGCAAGGCGGCGCTTCAAGTGGGGCTTGACACGCTCGAGACTTCGGCCGACCGGGTCGAAGACTGACTGCTTGCCGATGTCTTGCAGATATGCGACGTCGACCGCGAATTGGAGGCGGCGATTAGCGCGCGCGAGTTGCTCGCGCCCTGCCTGGATGGCACGCGTAAAGGATAGCCGACCGTTGATGCGCCCCTGGCCTTCGGGGACATCAGCGGGTATAGCGTCACTTTTCGCGAAGCCGGTGCACTCGACAATTATGTAGCGGTTCTGATCGATGAGTGCGCGGAGCGTTGTCGCATTGCTCAGAATTCCTGTGCCTGCCCAGTCACCGTCATCCGATGGACGTCTGAGGGAGTCCGCTTCGCGCCGGCCGAATTCCATGGAGACCGCCACCCCTGCATGGCCGTCGAGCACGACGACAAGCGGCAGCAATTCATTGCCGAGTGCCACTCCAGCAAATAGGAGTGCCAAATCGAGGCAGGTGCCGTCTCCCGATCCGTCAAGCATCGTTTCCGGCTCACGAATTGTCTGCTGCTCCTGAATAGAGTTATACAGTGGGCGCGAGTAACGTATATCGAACGTGCACAGAGCGTTAAAGATGGCTTCCGTGACATCCCTGCGGCCTCCCGGTTTGGTAAGTGCATCATCACGTGTGATCGATAAGCGGATCCGGTTGGCGATCTTAGGCAAGACATACTGCGCCAGTCCCTTGTCATTGATCTTCGCCCAAGCTGCCCAGGGCATCGTGGAACCTCCTCGGAATTATGAGCCTGCTATCTCGAACACATCTCGAACCGGCATCGGTTGTGCGTCGCCTCCCGAGGTCGAGCTCACCCGCACACGATAGAGTCCGGGTGAAAGCCCTTCGAGTCGTAAGCTCCATCCTGAGCCGGTTGCGACAAACTGCTTTTCGGTGGTTTCTGCCGCGCCGGATTCAATCGTGGCGATAAGTCCAGGAACACGTCCCCCTATCACTGATGCATACAGAAGGACTGACTCTCCCGGCAGGTAAAGATCATCGAGTCCGAGACTGATCGCGGGACGTGTGCCCGCTCGCCACGCCGACATGATCTCGCGAGTACCGTTCGATTGCAGCTGCTTGATCCGCTCACGCACATCGTCGAGCGCATACCCGTTGCTCTGGAGCGAGGCGTGGCGTTCGGCGAAGAAGGTTTCGCGGTAGTCGTCTGAGATCTCGATGGGAGTGGCTGAGACGCGCGGCACCGTTCCATCACCGCCCGCGAGCGACTCGTCTATCCAGTCAGGGCAATCAGCACTGGCGCGCATCGTGCTTCCGTCGAACCTCGCCGACTGCAGCGTCGGTTGCGAAACGCCCACGAACGGCAAGATACGATAGCGGTTCTGCAGGTACTCGGCGTCGTTCAAATGGCTGTCAACGGCTTGCTTGATGGATTGGTGGAATTCCGAGGCAGCGGTAACGTAGTCGGCCACCGCCATGGGGAGCGTGCCTTCGGCGACGCGTCGCCACCTGCCGTTTTCGCTCACAGCCCTATAAATCGGCAGCAGTTCGTAGATGGCAGGGCAGGATCTAAGAACGGCTGTCAGGTCAAGGAATGACTGCTTGTATCCGTTCGCAATAAAATTAATCGCGTTAACTGCTCCGCGGTAGGGCGTGCCGAACGTAACCAGCGCGCGACAGTCGCGCCATCCGTCAAGCACCTCGAGGTAGTACCTAGCGAGGAGCCCCCCCATGCTATGGGCGAGGAGAATGATCCTCGCGTCTGGCGCTCCACTGGCTGCAGTGCGCCATCGAGTGAGGCGAGTATTGACGAAGTCTCGCAGGCGGGCAGCCGAATGCCGGTTACTCAGTCTCCAGTCGTAAGGAAACTCGAAGAAATTCGCGGGCACCTCGTTGTCAAGACGACCGGGGGTCACAATGAATTGATCGGTGATCAGATCCGTCAGTGCCGTGTACCCATCGATCTTGCCTAGTCCAAACACTCCGTGAAAAGTCTTGACGACGCGGGTTGCGGTGAAATCTGTAGTCGGCGGCGTATGCCGTGGATCGTGCGCCGGCACTTTCAGCCGCTGGACACTGTCGCCGAGGCTCTTGAGACCCTGCCACAGCGCCTCCCCCGATGGTGCCCAGATATCAACAGGAGAATTCGTACCAGCCGTGTGTGCGAGAACACTTCCAGTGATTCCGGGAAGGACAATCACAAGATCCCGCATGCGCGTCCTGGCCATATGCATTGCCTTTCTTCAAAGCGAAGCCAATAGACTATTACCAGTCACGTGCCATCGCCAAAACTCAACCATTACACCGTGCTACATCTGGATGATGCTGAACTGTTGCGTCCGTCCGGTGGGCACACGTCAGGATCCTTGGAGTGTAAAGCTCCCCTGTAGCGAGCCCCTACGGGCGATCCTGAATCCACGCAACGCGGAGATCGCCGTGAAGCTAAACTCGTATTGCCGCGTGCGGTCGGCCTATGGAAGGGCCGACCGCCCAGTTTAGATCGGCCTTGTCGTCTGGCCTCACCTAGAATGCATCGAGGTTCTCCGCCTCTGGCAGGGAATATACCTGGCCACCGTCCAGCGCGGTGCGCGGGCCCGCAACAGAAGCTCGATCATCCCTTCACTCAGCTTTGAACCGCCGGGTCGTAAGCGGCATTTCTTCGAGGACGCGCACTTCAAGAAGACCACAGGTCACTTCCTAATCAGTGTATCCGTTTAGATTCATGGTGTATCGAACTGAATACAGCTCAAACATCCGATCCGTTACCGTGATTGCCATCAACTGTAATTCACGTTGAAATTCTTGGCTGGTCTACAGAAGAGATATCTGGGCAATGAAGCATCAATCTTGCTTGCGCTCCTTACAAGATGCAATGTGAAGAACGATACCTACTAAATTTCCCATTCATGCGTATTGCTGTAAGACTGAACTCCGTGGCGTGATCCAACCGCCGCGTTAAATTGATAAGGAAATGACAGCCTGGCCCAGTGAAGCGCCATCTTGGCGGGGAGGTATCAATGTTGCTCGAGAGCAGGGAGGATGCAAGAGATGAGGAGGTCGATAGTTCTTAGGTTTACTTAAATGCATATTTGGTACACGAGGTTGCACACAGCAGGCCGTTTGCTGTTCTCGGGTGAGCAAGCATCATGATCAAGACCCAGGCTTTTGAGAGCCGATCGACCGCAGCAGGTGCGACCAATCTCCTGTGCCAAGTTCCGGATCCTCATTCCCATCCAGCAAGAGACTCATTTCAAATCATCGCGTCCTCATTTTCTTTGCCCAAGGGAGGCGGCGCCATCGACGGGAGGGCGAGAAGTTCACGGCGAGCCCGATCCTCGAATCTAGATCTTCGGGAGAGAATGTGGCCATCAATCTGAATGCTCAACCATTTGGTATATCGGTTCGAGGTATCTTTAGATATAGATCATTAAGTACGTACTTATACGGTATAGAGGCGGAGATAACGTTAGTATCTGGTCTTACAAGCCGCGCCACGACAGATCTCTTACTGACCAGCGGCACTTGAAAGATCATGCTATTCCTACCACATTGTGTTGTTCTGAACTCCACATCTTGCGATATATGGCGATCATGGCATCGCGACTCGCAGTGAGATTAGATTCGAGCATTCTCTAATATGGAGCACATATGCCGTTCGATCTAGCGATATTCGACCTTGTAGCTCCGTATGTTCTGAGGGGGCGGAATCTTGGGAACTGGCACGCGGCTCTTTCCATCATTTTCGTAAGCGAACACGAAATCAGTGCCGATGAAGGCGGGACGGTCATCCGCGGCATAGCGCAATTCAGCGGAGCGGTGGATCCACCTGCGCTCGATCCGAGTACCGGAACTCTTTCCGTCGCCGCCGTCAACACCGAAGGGCACCCCCAGAACGACCCATCCCGGCGGGATCCGTGGTTTGAGATCCGTGACCTGCGAATTCTCTTTCAACTGACTGCACCGCGGATGTCCTCCATCAAGGTTGCGAATGCCGTGACCGCTATTGGAGGTGCGGCCGGTTTCGCTAACGCCGCGGCGGTGCTGACAGCGCTGGACAACAACCCGCTTGACGCACCACCGTCTGATTACCCGAGTACCGAGTTCACGCTCGACATGGTGTTTTCGGGGGTTATTCTACGGCCGCCGTTTCTGAGGCCAGCGAAGCTAGAGACAGACGGGCTGCTGGTTCCGGACACGACGAAGTCCGAGGTGAAGTTCACGCTGCCGCGGATCAAGGTGCGGCTGTCGCAGGGGTCGCAGGTGAACGACCAACTGGTGTTCACGCTGCTGTCGGCGGGGGCGAGCGGTCTGGACGATCCGGGGGATCTGGCGGTGGCGGAGCTGATCACGATGGATCCGCCCTATGCGTTCATCGGGAATTCGAACGTAGTGGGGTTCGGGTTCCGGTCGGCGACGCTGGACCTGTCGGACGGGTCGACGCCGCCCGAGATTCTGTCGCAGTTCGGGTTCGACGAGAGCTGGACGGGGTTGTACCTGCCGGAGGTGCGTCTGTTCGTGGCGCCGAACGGGATGCAGGATCTGGCGGTGTCGGCGGGGGCGCGGAATCTGCTGATCGGGTTGGGGCAGACGCCCGGGATCACGGGGGACTTCGACCTGTCGGTGATCGATCAGGGTGCGGGTCCTTTGAAGCTGAGCGCACGGTTTTTCGACGCGGACGGGCGGGGGATCGGGATCACGAAACAGAGCGATGCGCAGGCGACGGTGCAGTTGCCGGTGCGGACGCGGATGGTAGTGGATATCGACGGGGGACGTGCGCCGTTCAACGCCCAGGTGTCGTTCGACGGTGGGGCACAGCAGGGTGGGCGTCTGCACGACGTGGACCTGACGGGGGTGACGGAGAAGACGATCGTCATCACGGTGACGGATTCGCGGCCGAACAATCCAGGCCCGACGACACTGACGATCCGGGCGAGCCGGCGGGCGGCGATCGCACCGGCTCCGGGGATGGGGACGCAGCCGCAGATTCCGCCGGTGGATCTGCAGACGACGACGGTGACGCAGAACGGGGTGACGGTGAACGCGCCGCGGCTGCGGCTGGTGGATGAGACGAGTTCGACGGCGACGATCTCGCTCGATCCACCGAACGCGAACACGCAGTGGATGGTAGGCGGCAACGCGGCGGGGACGAGCGCGACGGTGACGGTGAACGCGCCGCCGGGAAGCAATGTGGGGATTACAGCGATCATGCCGGGCGGGGCGAACGCGGGGCCGTTCGAGATCTTTTTCCGGTTCGACCAGCCGCCACCGACCGGAAATGCAGCTACGTTCGGGCCTGGTAACACGGGGACGAGCCCAGCACCGGATGATGGGGCAACGGCAACATTTCCTCCAGGGCCCACGGTGCAAACGAAGTTGAATCCGTTGGGTTCATTGACAAACGGTGACACGATCAATGTGAAGGGGTACGCGAGTTTCGAGGATGATAACTCGGCGCAGAAGGTGACGTATAACACGGCGTTGTGCGAGCGGCGGGCGGAGGCGGTGCGGGGGCTGATCCAGCAGCAGTTTCCGGGGAAGAACTTCAATGTCGTGCCGTCGACGGACATGAACAACTGGGAGACGCACAAGAACCCGCGAAACGTGTGGTGGAAGGTGGTCGTGGATAAGGTGGTGTCGGGGGCACCGGACACGGCGACGACGGGGACAGTATCGCGGAGGAACGTGGAGCAACCGCCGGTGCCCCTCCCGATCGTGATCAACGATCCGCCTCCGGTGGAGCCAGATCCACCGAGCTGGTTCATGTCAGCCGGGATAAAGGTCCGAATCGTGCGCAACACGTTCGTGGCGTGTGAGGTGTTCGGCAAATTAAATATTCAGACGAAGGCGGAAGAGCACCGGAGCCGTAACGGGATGACGGGACAGGACATTCCACAGTTTCAAGGGTTGGGTAGCCAGAATCCTGCCGATGGGATCATCGACGTCCGCGTGGTTGTGCAGATCGATGACGCGACGGACACGGTAAGCGTGATCGGCTACTTTGGAGCTGACCCAGCGGACCGAGACGGTCTGTTGATGACGGGCCAACTTCAGGGGCAACCGCTACAGCCGAAGAACCAGGGGCGCAGCGCGCTGGGCATGATGGCGGTGTTCACACCAGTGTTGGCTGAAGTCGCCCCGGCGAATCCGCTAGAAGGAGATATCGGGCAGATCGCGCTTACGGGCGCGGTGGTGGCGCTCCCGTTCACGCTGGCGGCGTTGAACTGGGTGAACGTGGAGCGGATCATCTGGTACGGCGGCGAGATCGCGGTGCGTGTAAGGAACACGGGGCCGGAAGTGAGCGTGCTGCTGGACATCGAGACGGCGGTCTCAGTGAACATCCAGATCGGGAATCTACGGCTGATCGAGATCGACCGCGAGTTCCCGCTGGTGGTGAGGTACAAGGCGATCGGGCTGCGGTTCGGGTACATGCCGCCGGAGACGAAGTTCCAGTTCAGGCCGGTGTTCGACGCGTCGAAGGGGTACACGATCGAGGTGACGCGCGGGGGCGCGATCAAGATCGTGGATCCGCTGGGGCAGATTCTGCAGATCCTGGCAGCGCGGATCGCGCGGAACAATCCGCTGATCTTCGAGATCGACCTGGGATTCTCGATCGATCTGGGCGTGATCTCGATCGATCGGGCGCGGGTGCGGATGAGCCTGGACCCGGTGGGGCCGCCGGAACTGACAGCGTTTGCGGCAGGGATCGACGTGCCTGGGGCGATTCGCGGCCGCGGCTACATGGAGTTGAACGAAGTCGAGATCAGGGGCCAGATCGACGTGACGATCGTGCCCGTGCAGGTGCGGATCGCTGCGGGTCTGGGGGTGGCGAACATCCCGGAGAGCCAGGGAGGACCGGCGACGGGCGTGATCATCACGCTCGAAGTGGAGTTCCCGGTGGCGATTCCGCTGGCAAATTCGGGGTTGGGGATCTATGGGTTCCTCGGCCTGTTCGCGATGAACTACTCGCGAAACGAGGATCAGATCCCGGCGGGCACTCAGGCTCCGGCGCTGGCCTGGCTGAGGGCGACAGGGGGAAATCCGGCGAATATCCAGTTCTGGAAGCCTAAGGTGAATACGTGGGCGTTCGGAATCGGGGCGACACTCGGGACGATGGGGACGAGCTTCATCTTCAATCTGAAGGGCGTGGTTTTGCTGGAACTGCCGGGACCTCGGCTGTTACTGATGATGAAGGCGAAGCTGCTGCAGGACATGCCGGCGCTAAAGAGCACGGCGGAGGGCCTGCTGTTCGCGGTGATCGATCTGGACATGGGGCGGGGGACACTGACGATCGGGATCAGCGTGGAGTACACGGTGAACCCGTTGCTGAGCATCAGGATCCCGGTGGAGGCGTTTTTCAACTTCAACCAAACGAGCGACTGGCACCTGTATCTGGGTCGGTACGACGATCCGATCCACGCGAAGATACTGGAGGTGTTCGAGGGGTCGGGGTATTTAATGCTGTCGGGGAACGGGATTCCGGCGCACGGCGGGCTGCCGGCGGTCACGGGATTCGCGATCGCGACGGGTCTGCACGTGTCGATCGTGTGGGGCAGCACGTCGATCGGGCTGTACCTGAAGGTGTCGGCAGGATTCGACGCGGTGGTGGGGACGGATCCGTTCCGGTTGGCGGGAATCCTGTACATCCGCGGCAACCTGCACCTGTTCATCATCGACATCGGCGCGTATGCACAGTTGAAGGTAGATATCGGGGAGGACGCGCAGAGGAACAAGATCTGCAGGATCGAAGGGGAGATCTGCGGCAAGATCGACTTCTTCTTCTTCACGATCGAGGGTTGCGTCGATTTCGTGATCGGCGAGAACGCAGTGCCCGTGCCGGATCCGCCGGCGCTGGCTCGGACGATGAAGCTGGTGAGCCGGACGCCGGCGCTGGTGGTAGGGACGGGCGTGGACAAGCCGATCGACGGAGGGATCGGGGATGCGCCGGAGGGGAATTCGCAGCCCGCGGCGAACACGATGCCGGTGGTGCCGATCGATGCGATTCCGGTGCTGCTGATGTCGGCTCCGCCGCTGGAAGACGGCGTGTTGAAGTTCAACGGGGAGGATATCGGAGGGACCTCGGAGGCTCCGGCACCGGGGCAGTTCGTGCAGCGGGGCGATACGTTCTACGAGTACACGCTGAAGAGCGTGGAACTGACGGGTCCGGTGACGGCTGGCAAGACGCCGGCGACGTGGTGGAAGCAGAAAAGCGGAGACACAGCGCTGGAGGCGCAACTGGCGCTGCTGTCGTGGATTCCGGAGCCGACGCCGAAGGCGATCGAGAAGAGCAAGTTTCTCGAGGAGACGGTGAAGGAGAACTGGGGGACGGTATGCTGGCCGGCGGCTCCGCCGACGGCGATGCTATGGACGTTCCGGTTCGAGCTGATCGGGCCGTCGGAGACAGGCTGGGTGCTGGACGGCGAGGCATGGCCGGATCCGCCGAACACGGTGCGGAGCGTGCCGACGGATTTGACGTTGAAGGTGACGGAGCGGT
Organism: Nitrospira sp.; assembly: GCA_024998705.1. Classification (GTDB taxonomy): domain Bacteria; phylum Nitrospirota; class Nitrospiria; order Nitrospirales; family Nitrospiraceae; genus Nitrospira_A. The sequence continues at coordinate 690 of JACOEF010000095.1, read as the reverse complement.
GGCGGTGCGGCAACGCGAGCATCGACAATCTGCGCGGGGTGGTTGCTGGGCAGGTGGAGGCGAACGCGGTGGTGTGTCCGGTGAAGCCGGGGACGCCAGGGACGGTTGGCGGATTGACCAGCGTAGTGACGGGCGTTCTGACAGGAGCGCCGACGGCTCCGGTGCTTCCGACGCTGGTCGCCTCAGCGACCGCGGCGCTGGTGGCGGGCCAGCCGGACGTGATTTTCGCGGCGCGGGGGAGGAAGCTGATCGAGCCCCTGCCGGCGCAACAATCGACGCTGACTGAGTTGCGGAGCCGGGTGGCGGCTGGTGTTTCGGTGTCGAGAGCGGCGCTGGCGACGGCGGTATTGTCGCCGGAAGACCGGAACAACGATCCGGCTCCGAAGCAGTGTGCGGCGCGGGCGCTGGCGGCCCCGCTGCTGGACGGCGGGGCGCTGACACTGTTCGGGGACGAGACGCGGCGCGAGAGAGTGAAGCGGGCGCTGGAGGCGTTGAAGTACAGGCCGTCAAAACTGGATGACGCGCTCTGCTTCCACACCGGGCAGTTCGAGTACGCGAAGTTCTTTCTGCTGGTGCCGAGGAAGTTCATCGGGACGCAGACGGTTCAGGTAGTGGCGACGAACGCGAAGGGCGACGTGCTGAACCAGCACTTCGTGAATTTCACGGACATGGTGCCGCCGGCGGCATTTC
>JACOEF010000975.1 GCA_024998705.1 Nitrospira sp. | reverse complement strand
TATGCACCAGCGCTTCCGACATCAACTGCTCGACGCTCGGCACGGACGTCGCCGGTCGGCCCGTCCCCACAAAAATCGAGCCGGTCCGGTCGAACGGAAGCAACGCCGATTTCACGGCCAGCGCGCCAGGCGCAAACAACTCTGCCGTGTCATGGGGGATACGAGTGCGACTGAAGAGCACCATGGCAAACAGTTCTCCCGAGGGAAGCAACCCACCAAATCCCAGCACCGACTGGACATGAAATGGAATGACAAACCCTTCCTGTCCGGGAATATAGGGACTTCCCACGGCCTCAGGAATGTGGAACACGTTATACGTTTTCTGCTCCGCAGCCATCAGCATCTCCGGATTCGGTTGCACGACACAGTTCACATCAACCCCAAGTTGGCTGACCAGTTGCGAAATCATCGGGATGCTGGCAAGAATCTGTTCGCTGGGAAGTGGAATGGCTTGATGCCCACGCGACTACTGCCGGAGGTTCCACTCCGGTTGATCGCCCGCAGTCCCTAACAACACCAGACACTTATGCGCCGGCGATTCCGGTATCGAGCCGAGCAACATTCGAGCCTGGCTCTGGAGATGGTCGTCCAATTTGCCGAATGGCTGGGTGATGAAGAGTCGTACGAGGGGGCAGGCGTGTTGGGTCGTCCCTGGGAGAAGAAACCGGCCATACAGATAGCGAACCATTCGATTCGCCGTCTCCTCCATGCTGTCGGCACCGAGACCGCACTTGCGCAAGGTGGTCAGATTCTCTGTCAGTTCCGATAGCGTATAGTTGGCTAAATCAAACATGGCCTGTCTCCTGAATGTTCAGACAATGATGGCTGTTAGGGGAAGGCATTTTTGCAACGGCCGCGGACTCGCCACGTCGAGACGCTGAGCCAGCCTCAATGGCGCCAGCCCGATCGAACCCTGCGCAGGGGACATCAGCTCTGCTCTCCAGGAGAAGGACGGGCCGGCGGCATGACGCTCTGACGCTCGGTCAACACCGACCGCACTTATTCCTAGGTATCTTACATTGAGTATCACTGCGCTGACCACCGCATTACGATGTCATTCTCCGTACAGGAAGTAAAGATTTCGGTTGATTCTAAATCCGGCTCGCTCCATTCCCTATGCCTTCCTCGAACGTCGAGCCCCAAGAGGAAAGTCGGTCGCTCGAGCACCTTCCTGTCGCGCGATCGATTCTCAGACCACGGCACTCGCCGAGCGCCACGATAATCCACTCGCCCCCTTGAGTCTCCAGATCTCGTTTGTTGTATGATACGAGTCCCGATGCGACCGCCAGAGGCAGCCCCTCCGCATCCCTCATGCACAAGGAGCCTGATTACTGCATGCGAATTTGGCCCGGGCACCCCTACCCTCTTGGTGCCACATGGGATGGCGAAGGGGTGAACTTCGCCCTCTTTTCAGAGAATGCCACGGCCGTGGAGCTCTGCTTGTTCAACAGCCCTTGCGCGACCGAAGAATCCCACCGGATCATGGTCGAGGAATGCACCAACCACGTCTGGCATGTATACCTGCCCGAGGTTCGCCCTGGCCAACATTACGGCTATCGCATTCATGGTCCTTACGAACCGGAGGCCGGGCATCGGTTCAATCCCGCAAAACTGCTGCTGGATCCCTATGCGAAGGCCATAGCCGGCACAATGGATTGGTCCGAGGCCTTGTACGGATATCAGCTAGGCGCCCCTGAAGCGGATCTCTCACGCAACCAAGACGACAGCGTCCGGCATATGCCGAAATGCGTGGTAATCGACCAGGCCTTCACCTGGGGCGGCGAT
>JACOEF010000160.1 GCA_024998705.1 Nitrospira sp. | reverse complement strand
TCGGGATGCCAGTGACGGCTTGCTCACCAGTCACCGGCGTATTGCGCGGATCTCTGATCATCGCATATCCCGCCTGCCCGGCCACATACCATTCGGCCTGACTGTCCACGGGAAATCCACTGCTCAACAGTTCCGCCGCCACCACAAGACACAGTGCCCATCCCAGACGGCCTTTCGCGCTGATCAGCATACGTCTTCCCTCCCATAGGATCGAACGCCTCACTCACGAGACACTTCATGAGTATCACCTCGACTCATCCTGGGACAGAAGAGTTTGATTTTTCGAACAGTCAGACAACGCCACGGCGGCAGCCCGCAACCATCGTCGAAACAGATGCCGTCACCCGATGCAGCCCACGGCATCGACCCGACTAATGCCGGGTCACCGCAACGTGCACCGGAGCCGGTGTCGGCCATCCGGCCGCCGCCGCCACGCGTTCGATCGCCCGATTGGTATCGAAAAACACCTGCCAGTAGTGTTTGTTGTCACAGTAGGGACGGACGGCAAGGAGTGCGCCCGATGGCGTGAATCCGACCACATCGATATCGGGCGGCGGGGTAGTCAGCACATTGGGGATCGTGGAAATTTCACGCCTCATCTGCAAAACCGCCGATCCGGAATCGACGCCATGCGCCAACTGAGCCGATAAATCGACCCGGCGATAGGGATTTTGGCTGTAGTTCACAATATTGTCCGAGAAAATCTTATTATTACCGACGTACACGCGCACGTTGTCCCCGGTCTGAAGTGTGGTGGCAAACACCCCGATCTCTAGCACATCGCCAGTAACGCCGCCGGCAGTGATCATGTCACCGACCTTGAACGGACGAAGCACCATCAGAAACGCGCCCGCAGCGAAATTCGCCAACAAGCCGGACCACGCCGCACCGATGGCAATACCGGCCGCCGCCAAGAGCGCCGCGAATGAGGTGGTTTCCACACCCATGACGCCAAGTATCGCGATGATCAGAGCGATACGCAGTGCGACCTTGACGACCGCCTCGGTATAGCGAGTCAGCGTCGGATCCACACTCCGCGACCCCATTGCCTTAGTCGTGAGTCCGCCGACAAGCGTAATAACCCATCCCCCGATCACCCAGAGCGCAATAGCACCGAGTACCTTGCTCCCGAACGCAATCCCATAAGTCATGAGCAGCTCGTTGTACTTGGACACGTTTTCCATGAATTCCTCCCGTGAAGGGCTACAGACTCGACTGGCACGTCATTCTACACGGAAGGTGCAGGCTCGCAACTCCGTCAAACTTTGTAAGGAACTTTCAGGAGATCCGGCTCGTGGGTTAACGTCGATCCGGTGATCATCGATGCGCACCGACTACTCCCCCCACAGCTAGCGGGAGTGCGTCACCCCGACCCGACCGCAATACGCGGCGATCTTGCACTGGCTGCAGAATGGCGAGACCGGCTGACACAGATGCTGCCCGTAGGGCACGAGCAGGTCGTTGAACGTGATCCAATACTTGCGAGGAAGCTTTTCGCGCAGTGCTGTTTCTGTCTCGTCGGGACTCTTGGTCTGCACATATCCCCACCGGTTGCTGATCCGGTGGACGTGAATATCGACGCAAATCCCGGGCTTCTCATACCCGACGGTCACCACCAGGTTAGCCGTCTTCCTCCCAACCCCCGGCAGAGTCAGCAATTCATCGATCTTGTCCGGAACCCGACCATGATAGCGCTCAAGAAGTTGGGTACAAATCTGCTGAATTTGCTTGGCCTTCGTCCGATAGAACCCGACGGGATAGATGGCGCGCTCCAAGACCGGGAGGGTCAGCGTCTGCATGGCGGCCGGTGTGGACGCCAAGGCAAAGAGCCGTGCGCTGGCTTCGGCTGTGGTCTTGTCTTTGGTGCGTAGACTGAGGAGACAGGCCACCAACACAAGGAAGGGATCACGGCCTGACTGTCTGGCCACGACACCGACAACCGGATCTGGCCAGCGGGAAATTTCCCGCTTGACCGTTCGGATGACGGCGTGGATCTCTTGCGCCTGCATGGATCTGCGGGAGTGGAGAACTCAACAGGGAGTGGTCGAACAAGTCGTCGGAGGGAACGAGCGCCTGACGTCTATTCGGGCCGTCGCTTCGCGAGCCACTTCTGCCGACGACGCTGAGCTTCTCGCTCTTTCGACTTCTTCCGAACGCTCGGCTTTTCGTAGTAGCGGCGGCGCTTCAGTTCTCGGAACAATCCTTCGCCCGCCAATTTCTTCTTGGCGACCTTCAGGGCTTTTTCGACGTTGTTATTGAAAACCTTAATTTCCATCGTCAGCTACCTTCGACTCTCTTTCACCGAAGTTTCAGAATATTCAACATGTTTTGCGCCCACGAATCGAAGGGCGGAGTGTAGCATAGCGATTTCGCATCCACAAGCATTTATTCCACAGCGGAAAAACGCCCTCGAATTGATGCAATAAGTAGCTGATTTGGTTGGATTTTCATGTTCTCTTCGATCATCCCAAGGCACCCGTCGATGACGGCATTGGCGAGTCCCAGCCCCATCTTCAGGTCCGGCTGAAGCTCCGGTTTCGCTTGTGCTAAGAGACCACGTAAGAGCGGGATGAGCTCACAAGACACCTTCACAATTTCCAGCGGCGTTTCGATCGCCCCCAGCAAGTTCGACGAGAGTTGGAGCGGACGATCCGGATGGGTGATCGGAAGTTTTCTCGCCTGCAGCACCTGTGCATAGGCCTCTCGATCCGCTTCCGCCAGTTCGTGAAGACGCGTGCGAATCTCAGTCAAGCGCGCCCCAACCCCGTGCGCACGATTCAGCTTGGCCACCATCATTCCCAACCCGGCCGCGAACGCCGCCGACTCAGCCCCCACGCTGCCACCGGTCACCCCCTGAGATTCCGCCGTCTTCCCCGCCGCCATCCCGGTTTTCGTCGACACAGGCGATACCTCTTTAGACGGCTGCGACAGGCCCAGCCGCCCAATCGCCTCTCGGGATTCGGGGCGGTCCAATCGCGCCTCAAGCACCTGTCGCCCGTCAAATTGGGTGAGACAGAGCGCCTGCTGCGCCGTCTCCATGAGGGCCTGTTCTGGAACCAATCCGACGATCTCCGTGCCGGCCACTTCCACGCCCCGTGCCGTCGCTTCACGCTGCACCGCCGCAAACACGACATGGAGCGGGGTCTCCTCATGGTTCGTCAGATTCATCGATACTTGCACGAGCTGTTGGCTCGTCAGCTCCACACCGATCGCTTTGACGAACGGCAACCCGCCACTCGACTGACGCACCGACTTGGCAATGGCCTTGGCAACCGAAAGATCGCGACTCTTCAAATTCACATTGAACGCAATCAGCGGCCACCGTGCCCCCACCACTGTGGCCCCGGCTGTCTGGTGCAGATGCGTCGGGCCGAAGTCCGGCGCCCACGCAGGATCGCTAGCCATCCGATCGGCCAGTCCCTTCAAGCCACCCTTCCGAATCCACTCCAACTGTGTCCGCTCGGAGGTGGTCGCCGCCTGTTCATACAAAAACACCGGAATCTTCAGCTCATTCCCGATACGCTGACCGACCATGCGAGCCAATTGCACACAATCCTGCATACTGACGCCACGAATCGGCACGAACGGGACGACATCCGTCGCCCCGACGCGCGGATGTTCGCCGTGATGGGTTCGAAGATCGATCAACTGGGAAGCCCGTCGCACCATCTGAAAGGCCACCTCAGCCACGGCGTAGGGCCGACCGGCGAAGGTCACCACGGCCCGGTGATGGTCCGGGTCCCTCGTGTAATCCAGCAGGACAGCACCGGGCACTGAGCGGACCACTACGGCTAACGCGTCGACGATTTCGGCGTTCCGTCCCTCGCTGAAATTCGGGACACATTCAACAACCTGGCTCACGACGTTCCCTCTCTCACTCAACCCGGTCCGCCCTGGAAGTCTGAGGCAACAAAAAAGCCGGAGGCTGGTGACCATGCCCTCCGGCGTTACTCACATGACGGCCCCGCGTTCGCGCGCCTGCCGCCCCTACTTGGTTTTCTTGACGAAGGCCTTATAGATCCGCTTGGACGCACTCTGCTCCTCTTCGAGCCCCACCATTTCGTGGCCGGTCGTCTCGCACCAGGCCGGCATATCCTTCTTGATGCCTTCATCGTCCGACACGATTTCCAGCACCTGCCCCATCGTAAGTTCCTTGATCTTCTTCGAGGTCAAAATAATCGGCATCGGGCAAAAATACCCGAGCGTATCGAGCTTCACATCAGCCTGCATCATGCCGCCCCCTCAGCCCCTTGCTTATATGAACAGATTGACACTGCCCTGCTTGGCTTCGGCCAAATAGGTGGTCACTCCGGCGAATTGGTCGATTCCGTCGATCAACGTCTCTTTCGTAATGCCCATCAATCCCATGGACGTCGTGCAGGCAATGAAGCGAACATCCAGGTCCAGCGCCATCTGCATCAGCTCCGGCACGCCCGGCATACGATTCTGCTTCATCACCACCTGCATCATCTTCGTGCCCAACCCCCAGAAATGAAAACGCGAGAGGGGCAACGTGTCGGCTCCACCCTTGTTGAGGAACCCGAACATACGACGCAGCAAGTCAGACGCTGAACTACTCGCACCTTTCTTCCTGATCGTATTGAGGCCCCAGAACGTGAAAAACATCGTCACCTGCATCCCCATGGCTGCTGCACCGGTGGCGATGATAAAGGCGGCCATGGCCTTATCGAGGTCTCCGCTGAGAAGCACGATCGTGACTCGATCCGCCTTCGACTCGCGGAGTTCCGACAGCGCAGCCGTCGGCTCGATTTGTGCGGTTGTCATGAGGGCACCTCGTCTCTCGGAGTAGGGATAGGGAGTTGCCTGCGATGGAAATTGACTATAGTCTGCGCTTCTTTTTCTTGTCAAGAAATGGGTGGTCAGAAGCGGGAGTTGGCGATCCGGATCGTGCCGTCTGCAGCCTTCGACCTATGCCGCCGGTTGCTTGACCTGCTGCGAGCCCGCCGTTATAGTCCATTCGGCGACAAACGATCTCCCTCAGCGAGACAAATCTGGCCACTGCCGTACCTATGAGCACAGACCTCATCACCGAACTCAAACCGGCAAAGAGCGCCCCGCTCTTCGGTTTCTGGTACCCAGCCAGCACAAGTACATCTCTGGCTGTCGGCCAGATGCAACCGCACGTGATGTTAGGACACCCGATTCTCATCTGCCGCGACAAACAGGGCAAGGTGGCGGCGATGCGAGATATTTGCCCACATCGCGGCATGCCGCTCTCGTTCGGGCACTTTGACGGAGAGCGCGTCGAATGCGCCTATCACGGATGGCAGTTCGACACCTGCGGCCGCTGCCGCCATATTCCGGCACTCGTGGAAGGATCCCCGCTACAACCCGACAAGATCGGCATCACGTCCTATCCCTGCCAGGATCAGGATGGGTACATCTGGGTGTTTCTCCCCGATCCACAGCAGCCGAAACAACCGGTTCCGGCACTCCCACGCCTCCCGTTGCCGTCCGAGCCCTATCGCATGATCCAGATCTCGACGATTTTAGACTGCACGATCGACGACGGCATCGTCGGCCTCATGGACCCGGCCCACGGCCCCTTCGTACATCAGAGTTCCTGGTGGCGGATCAAAGCGAGCATGCACGACAAAGCCAAGACCTTCGAGCCGATCCCCAACGGGTTCCGCATGGTTCCACATGCCCCCTCGAAGAACAGCGGGCCCTATAAGCTCCTCAACCGACTCTACGGCGGGCCCTTAACGACGACCATCGACTTCGTGCTCTCCAACCAACGCTTCGAGTTTGTGCAATGCGGTTCGATGTACGTCTCTTCGCGCGCCACCGTCACGCCCATCGGCGAGCAGCAATGCCGGATCGATTTTGCCGCCGCCTGGAACATCCTCCCCTGGCTGCCCTTTGCCAAGCCCCTGTTCCGTTATTTCGCCAACATCTTCATGAAGCAGGACAAGCAAGCCATGGAGCGGCAAGCGGTGGGACTGAAATACAAACCGTCGCTCATGCTGATCGATGACGCCGATACGCCCGCCAAGTGGTACTACAAACTAAAGGCCGCCCATCTCACAGCCATCCAAACCGGACGTCCCTTAGACCATCCGCTGAAAGACCGCGTGACGCTTCGCTGGAGAAGTTAGCCGACAGCGCTACTTGAGCTGGTGACTCGTGCCGTGATTGGGCTCATTTAAGAGCGCCATGGCTCGACGAATCTGGTCGCGGGATCCGAGCAACGTGACGACGTCTCCGGCTTGCAACCGCACGGTTTCAGCCGGATTCGACTGGGTGACCTGGCTGCGAGTCCAGGCGATTACCGACGCTCCGGTCCGCGGACGAATCGACAATTCCGTCAACGACTTTCCCACCGCCGGAGCCTCGTCATCGATCCGGCAGGTTTCTACCTCGACATCGGTCAACGTGCCCCCGCGGAGATGATGCGCCAACTCCGGCATTTCGCTGCGACGCAGCAACGCATACCCTTCTCGCCGGATTTGCTCCGCTTTTCGCGCCACAAATTCCTGCGGCAAGCTGTAGGTGCGCAGCACCAGGGCAAAGATTTCGATCGACGTCTCAAACTCTTCCGGAACCACATCATCCGCACCCAGCTGATGCAGCTCTTCCAGTTCCCGCAAATATCGCGTTCGCACCACCACGTGGAGCTTGGGATTCAATCCTTTGGCCACTTTCACCGTTCTCCGGGCCGTGAACGGATCGGACAATGCCACGACCAGCACTTTGGCATCGTCGATTTTCATATGCCGAAGCACGTTGGCGTTCGACCCGTCGCCGTAGTAGATCGGCACGCCATGACGCGCCTCGCGGCGCACCGTTTCGCCGTCCAAATCGAGAGCTACGTGCGGGATCTCCGTTTCGCTCAAAACGCGGGCGAGGTTTCGACCATTAAGCCCATAACCCCCAATAATCACATGGTCCTTGATCCGAATCTGAGAACTCTCCATTTGTTCCACATGAGCGGCGGTGCGGGCCGGCATCCAGCCACGGACGCGTTGCATCGCTTCGATTCGCCGCCCCAGATGGGGCGACCATTGCATCAAGAACGGCGTCACCACCATGGTCAGCACCGACACCGCCAGAACCAGTTGATACTGATCCCCGGTGAACAAACCGGCATCCTGCCCCTGTTGCGCCAGGATAAAACTGAATTCGCCGACCTGCGCGAGCGCCACCCCGACCAGCACCGACGACCTGGGCGGAGCCCCAGCCGCTACCATCGCACCGCTCCCGGTAATCAGTTTTCCAATAATGACGGCCAACAACAGACCCAGCACAATGAAGGGATGCGCCAGCACCACCCGCAAGTCCATCAACACGCCGATCGATACGAAAAACAGGCTATTGAAACTGTCACGGAACGGCAGGACCTCGGCCAGCGCCTGATGGCTGTATTCGGATTCCGAAATGACCAATCCGGCGATAAACGCACCGAGCGCGAGCGAGAGCCCCCCCAGTGACGTCAACCAGGCAATACCGAGACAGAGCACGATGATCGAAAGCAGAAACAACTCCCGGCTTCGACTCCGGACGATATGGCGCAGGAGTCGCGGGACGAGATACCAGGCCGCCGCGACAATCAACCCGACGACGACCGCCGCCTTGACCAACGTCATCAGGACCGTCCCCATCGCACTCCCGCTCGGAGTGCCCAGGATCGGCGTGACGAGCATCATCGGAACGACGGCCAGATCCTGGAAGATGAGAATCGCCACGGTGGCGCGACCGTGAAACGAATCACTTTCACCCTGCTCCGAGAGTGCCTTCAGGACGATAGCCGTGCTGATTAATGAAAGGAGAAAACCCCAAAAAATCCCCTGTTGATATGAGAGGCCCACCGCCAACGCCCCGAGCGACGCCAGGAGAAGAACGCCCCCGGTTTGCACCGGTGCGGCAATCAGGAGAATGCGCCGGGCCGCGGCAAAGTGCGCAGAGGAAAACTCCATCCCGATCGTAAAGAGTAGCAACACGATCCCGATCTCAGCCAGGACCTGCACCTGTGAGACATCGGGGATCAAATGCAGCCCATGCGGGCCGATCAACGCTCCAGCCACGAGGAACCCCGCGATCGACGGCAGGCGAAATTGATGAAACACGAAGACCACCGCGGTGGACACCGCATAAATCACCAGGAGATCGCCGAGAACTGCGTAGTCACTCATCGTGTCACGGGGGCCGGTTGTGGATGGATCACGCACGGTATGCTGCGTGCCGAACGCGCAGCATACCGTAGGGCTCTCCCCCGAACAAGCGGAACCGCTTGTTCGGGGGAAACCGGTCGGCTACAGTGACGCACCCGTGGAGCGGATCAGAATAGACGTCCTCCTATGCGCGCGATCATTTTCGACTTCAATGGCGTCATCGCCGATGACGAAACGCCCCACCTGCACTGCTTTCAGCAGGCGCTGGCAGAAGCGGGACTCCGCCTGAGTAAGGAGGAATACTACGGCACCTACCTGGGCATGGATGAACGAACCTGCACGGCAGCCTTATTGACAACACGGGACGGGAACTGCGACCCCGCGATTCAGGCCGGGATTATCGAACGAAAGGCCGGCTTGTTCCGCGAACATACCGCCCTGCACAAACCGGCATTGTTTCCCTGGATCACCGGGTTCGTGCAGCGCGCGCTTGGAGCGTACCGGCTGGCGGTCGCGTCCGGCGGCCGACGGGAACAGATCCTTGCCGCACTCAGCGGCAGTACCATCGAACAGGCGTTTGAGTTGATCGTGTCCGCGGATGACTGCGCCCTCGGCAAGCCGGACCCGGCGATCTATACATCCACGCTCAAGCGGCTGAACGCCCACATACCTCGGCCACCGTTGCTCAAGCCAAGCGAGTGCCTGGTGATCGAAGATTCTCGGGCAGGAGTGCTCGCAGGCCTGAAGGCGGGCATGCGCGTTCTCGCAATCGAGACGACCTACCCGGCATCCCAACTCGTCGAGGCACACCTGGTCCTTCCGACCCTGGACGGAGTGGAACCGGCAGATCTCGCCCGTCGAATGTTCGAGCCGCGCGATGAGAGGGAAGGGATACACTGATACGGCACGAAACAACCGGCAGGACTTAAAACGGAATGCGAATGCCCATCTGAAATTCGTTCGGCATCATGCCCTTGCCCAACGAGTCGCCCAAGAGGTTTTGCTGCGGAAGTCCCGGCCCCGGACCAAGCGCCCGATCCCGCTCCGTCACGTATCCCCCACCAAACCCGGCGCCGACATAGGGAATCAGGGTCTGTTCGCGGACCTGCAGGCGACCACTCAACGTGGGCGTCTGCCGAAAGATGTCGACGCGCCTCTCATTCATGACCGGAGCGTGGGACCATGCGTTCGATGATTGGCTACGCATCTCACTCCCAGTCGCTGTCTCGGTCGACGGCGCTTCGGCCGACACAAGACCCTGCCCTGCGAGCAACAACATCCCTGCGACGAGCCACGACCGAATCGCTCGATGTCTGTTCATGTTCACTGCAACCCTCATCATACAGCGGAGAACCTATGTTCTAATTTACTCCTTGCTCCAAGCTGCGACAAGTGGCGATGTAGCCGCCTATTTCCGTCAGCCCACTACTCCCCGAGCCGCCGCGCAACTTCATAAATCTTGATTCCCCCGGACAGTCTGATTACTCTTACTGAAGCACCATCTCAATCCGCTTGCCGATGCAGAACACACATGCCGGCAAGCACTCTATCCATCGGAATCGCTATGGTCTGCCTGACCGGCAACGTGCGCCATCGATCCTATCGCAACGTCGACAGACGATATGCCCGAAACACCGAAGTGCAGTTGGCACTGCGGTACTGCGAGATCGCCGCTCGACATCACGTAAAGGTCACGATGTTCATCACCGGGAAGGCCTGTGTCGAAGAACGGAGCGGGGTGGGCAACCTGGGCAGACAAGCCAACACCGAGCTCGGCGGGCACACCTTCTGTGCCTTTCAATCTGTCCGGCATTGGCTCTCACGAACCCTGGGCGGATCGGCGCTGGGATCCGCCTCCATGCAACGCCGGGACATTGAGCGCACGATCGCCGCCATCCAGAGCGTCACAGGGAAACGGATCACGGTCTGGCGCAACCATGCCTCCCGCTACGATGTCCGTACCTACCAACTGCTCGGAGCCTGCGGCATCCGACTGGTCTCGGATCGAATCACGGAACACACCACAGCCGTGGAACGCGTGAGTCAGGAACTGCTGTCACTCCCGATCAATACCCTGCCCGATCACGAGCAGCTCTTACACGGCAAGTACGCGGAGAGGTGCAGCGGCGTTGCAGCGCCACACGGACGACGGACGATTCAGGAATGGCGGGAAACTGTGGAGCAGCAAGTTCACACGATCGAGCAACTCGGGGGGATTGCCACCATCACCGCCCATCCCCTCTGCATGGACATCGCAGACCACATGCACGAATTCGAGCAACTCTGCCGGTTCTTATCGCAATACGAGACCAGGTGGGTGTCGGAGGTGGCAGAAAGACCTGACTAACTACTCAGGCACATCCCGGGAGAGACGCTGCGGGAGTGGGCAATCTCCCCTCCATC
>JACOEF010000284.1 GCA_024998705.1 Nitrospira sp. | reverse complement strand
TGAGCGGGTAACCGAACACCGTCCGGAGAAGCCGCCATGGTTCGGACCAAGGGATACCGCTGGTCCACAAACGCATCCTTCGGGCCGAGCAATCGTTGCACGGTCTGAACGGCGACCTCATACGGCATCGCCTCGACATTCGCCCGCCGCTCCATCGACCCCCGTGATACCACCGCGATTCGTAAGGCCTCAGCCGCAAAGAGGACGGGATTCTGCGCCAGCGTGTAATAGACCATGCTCCCGATCGGCGCGATCCGAATCCCGTAGGGGCCGGAATGATGGAATCCGGCTCCGCCGGCCACCAACGCCACCAGGAGCACCGTGTTCGCCTGAAACCCAGAACCCGACCGCCAGCGAGCCAGCGCCGGCACAACGGCAACAGAGAAACTCCACCACCACAGCCCCATCGCCAGAGCCTGGATGCCTAGAAAGAGGGCCAGCCGTGCCGCCCATTTACCCGCCGCGCCTAACTCGGCGCTGGTTTGCTGCATCGCCTGCACATTGGTGGCCTCCGGTGTCGCCGCCGGCGCAAACAGATCGCCGATATATTCGAGGAACACGAAATCCATGTGCTGCCGATTGAACCCGTAATACCCCATGTCCACACTCAACAGAACGAACAGGAGGAAGCCGGTCAGTACACAGCCCACATGCAGCGCGGATCGAAACGTCAGAAGGAAGGATTGTGTCGCACGTCTCAGACCGCTCCAGCCGTGCCGCAGCAATGCCCACCCCCCGGCCCCCACCCCGGCCAGCACTAACGCAAAAGTCGCAGTGATGAAGTCCCCTCGCACACCGACGATGAGGGTTTTGAGCAGCAGCGGCAGGTTGGGAGCCTCCTGCTCGAACGCGTCGCGCAGCAGAAACACCCGCTCCGCCATCTGCATCACGACGAAAAGAATCCACCAGAACAGCACGCTCTTACGAATCGAAGCTCGAGCTTCCGCCCATCGTTGCATCATGATGCGATCACCCGCCGATAGACGCGCTCCAACTCATCCACCATCCGGTCGATCGAATAGGACTGCTCCACTGTCTGACGGCCCCGCCGACCCATCGCGGCGCGAAGCTCAGGATCGATCAGCAGGCGGCCGATCCGATCGGCCAATGCATCGGCATCCCGCGGCGGGACGATGAACCCGGTCTCCCCGTCGGCCAGGACATCGGGAATCGACCCGGTGGTCGTCGAGACAACCGGAAGTCCGATCGCCAGGGCCTGCATCAGCACCTGGGGAATGGTATCGCCTTCGACCGTGGGAATGACAAAAAGATTCAAGGACCGGAACACATCCAGAAGGTCGTCGCGAAATCCCAACATGCGGACATCGGCCGTCAACCCGAGGCGTTCGATCTGCGCGCGGATATTCTGTTCCTCCGGTCCCTCGCCCACGATGAGAAAGGCCACCCCCTGATGCGCCTTCAGCACCTTGGCGGCCGCCTCCACGAGATACCGGTGGCCCTTATAGTCCCGCAGATAGGAAATCATCCCGACCAGCAGATGCCCGGAGGGAATCCCCAGTTCGGCCCGGATATCGTGCTGAGGCTTGGCCGGAGAAAAGTGCTCCACATCCAACCCGATGGGAAACGAGGCCACACGGTCCGGCGCCAATCCGTCCCGATGAATGAGGTCCTGCCGGTTCCGCTCGCTTCCGGTCACAATGACCATGTCGAAGAGACGCCGATAGAGCAAATGCGTGGTGGCATTGTTATTGAGCGGCGCCGAAATATGCCGCGTACGAATGACCTTGGGACGCGGATTGAGCAGGCGTGTCGAGAGCGCCGCAATCCAACTGTCGCGCGAACTATTGACGTGAACGATCTCCGGACGCTCACGCGTGAGCAACGCGCGAAAGGCCAGGATCGACAGCGGGAGGCGCCATTGCCGCATGACAAACGGCTCGACCGGAAGCCCTCGCTCCCTCGCCATGGCCATGATCGGGCTGCGCGGCTCCAGAACCAGCCGAATACGATGGCCACGCTTCAGGAGACGCTCGGCGTGCAGCAGAACAGCCAGCTCCTGCCCTCCGACCGCCGTGCTGGATTCCGCAATAAGAATGTTCACAATGATCCTGGCTTGTGTGATCGCTCAAGGTGTTGTTCAACGGCACGAACGACTTGGTCCGGCCGCACGGCGGTCAGACATTCGAGGGACACGGGACGAGCACAGTCACGGCGAAAACAGGGTCTGCATTCCACCGCATGCGACAAGACCACATGCCCCTTGCCATAGGGCCCGGTTTTGACCGGATCCGTCGGGCCGAACAGGGCCACCACGGGTGTCCCCACCGCCGCAGCGATGTGCATCGGCCCGGAATCGTTCGTCACCAATAGGGACGCGCGACGCAATAAACCGGGGAGCAAGCCTACAGGGGTCTGTCCCGTCAGATCAATCGCTTTCGTACGCATGAGCGCGGTCACCGCCAGCGACTCCGGCCGCTCGGCCGGCCCGCCGATCAAGACCACCGGCAGCCCATGCGCCTGAGAGAGACGGGCGGCAACCTCGGCAAAATGCTGCGGTGGCCAACGTTTTGTCTCCCAACGCGCGGAGACGTTCATGGCGACCCAGACCTGATGCGGAGCAATTCCCGCTCGGGTCAGAATCGTGTCCACGGCCTGCCGGTCGCCGGATCGATCGATGAACTCGAACCGCGGCTCCATTGGACGTGTCGCGCCCAGCGCCTCAGCGACGAGCAGGTAACGATCGACCGCGTGCATGGGCGCCGGAGGAACTGCCACCCGCTGGGTATAAAACAGGGGGCTGCCTTCCCGCGCCGTGGCAAACCCGACCCGCCGGCCGCAACCGGACAACAGCGCCATCGCCCCGCTCCGGAAGAGTCCTTGAAGATCGACGACCAGATCGTAGCCGGCCCTACGCAGAGCGGGCACCTGACCCAACCAGCCCCTGACCCCTTCCGATACCGAACAGACGTGATCAACCCCGGCAATGACGTCCACGAGCGGCGCCCATTGCCGTTTCACCAGCCAGGTGACCTCCGCCTGGGAAAACCGCTCGCGCAACGCCGCCAGGGTCGGCATCGCATGCACGATGTCGCCCAACGAGCTCGGTTTGATCAGCAAAAGTCGGCGTACAGGGTCGGTCATTCAGCCACCAGAAATGATCAGCTCGGCAGGCCGGCGGCAGGTCTGTGCGTCGCATGGGCTATGATCCAATCCACCGCCTGCGACATCGCCTCCGCCACATAGTCAGGAGGCAGATCGCGCGCCGTCAAGTCGGCCAACGCCTCCGCACCGGACGGTCCGGTCATGACCAGCAGGCTCTGCGCCCCCACCTGCTTGGCTAATTCAACATCGCGGACACTGTCTCCGACGACATAGGCGCGGCTCAGGTCTACCTGCAATTCAGCGAGGGCCCGGTCGATCATGCCCCGCGCCGGCTTGCGGCAATTGCATCGATCGTCGGGATGATGGGGACAAAAATACAGCCCGTCGAGCGTCACCCCGTCCTCGGCCAGTATCAGGCGCAATTTGCCGTGAATCGCTTCAAGGTCCTTTGACGTAAAATATCCTCGTCCCAACCCGGACTGATTCGTGACGACGACCAGGCGTGCCCCGGCCTGTTTCAACCTGGCCAACGCCGCGCCCACGCCGGGCAGCACCGTGAAGTCATCGGGAGACTTCACATACCCCGTATCGACGTTCAGAGTGCCGTCACGATCGAGAAACACCGTGACCCCCGCCAGCGACGTGGAGGAGAGGCTTGGCAGCGGCGCGGGTTCGACCGCCGGAGGAGGAGCCACCAGCGGCACATGATGCAGCGCCGCAACATACACCTGCTCCACCGTCACCCCGGTCATGCACCGATGATCGATGGGACATTCCCGCAAGAGGCAGGGCGCGCAGGAGACCGGCTGCCGGACCAGCTTGGCATCAACACCGAACGGCGACGTGGTCTGCCAATCGGTCGGGCCGAACACGGCCACCAGCGGAACCTGAAACGCGGCCGCAACGTGCATGGGCCCTGTGTCGTTCGTGAGAAATAACTGGCACCGCTTCACCAGCGCCATCAATTCTCGCACCGTGGTCTGGCCGGAGCACACGACCGTGCGCGTCTTAATCTGATCGGCTATGGTTTTCCCTAGCGGCTCCTCACCTTTGGCTCCCAAGATCGCTACGCCGACTCTGGCGCCCGATCGCCCCTGAACATCCTCCACCACACGATTCACGACCTGCGCGTACCGGTCCGGCAACCATCGCTTGGCGTGACCATAGGTCGAGCCGGGGTTCACGCCGATCACCAGATCCGACGGGCCGATTCCGGCATCCGCCAACCGCCCGGCGATCAACGCCGATTCATCCGGCGTCACAAACAGACGAGGCGCTGGCGCGGGCCCGTGCCCGCCCAGGGGCTTCAAGAGATCCCAGTAGTACTCGACCTGATGCCGTTGCGCGGTTCGTGGCGGCACGGTCACCGGGTCGGTGAGCAGCAGCGTTCGCCCGTCCGTCGCGTACCCGAATCGTCTCGGAATGCCCGCCAGGAAACTGATCAGCGCCGCCTCAAACGCATTCTGAAACAGGATGGCCAGATCGAATCGGTGCCGACGCAGGACCCCGGCGAGAGTCCATTTTCCGACCAGCCCCGCATGGCGTCCCCGATCGTCATACACCAGCGTCCGGTTCACCGCCGGATGTTGCGCCAGCAGATCCGCAATGCCGGGCTTCACCAGCAACGTGATATCAGCCTGCGGGAAGAGGGTGCGCACCTGACTCAAGGCCGGTTCGCACATGACGGCATCCCCCAGCCAGTTGGGTCCACGGACGACGATGCGACGGATGCCCTCCTTACGCATGGCCCCCCGCCCTGCTTGCGGTTGAATCGAATCGCAACAATCGCTCCAAATCTTCCTGCCCTGAAAGAATCTCGGTGCGAAGCCTCACGGCCCAACAGACTTCGTCCGCAGCCAACAACGGCGCAACCTTGTCGGCATCTTTTTCCGTCGTCACCAACAGATCGGCTCCACAGGATTTCGCCTTGGTTCGAATGGTTTCCATGACGCCACGGGTATAGTGCACATGATCGGGAAACGCCAGCCACTCAACCACGGTGAGACCCAATCCGGCCACCAATGCACGGAAGGACTCCGCATTACCGATCCCGCTGAAGAGCACGGCCGACCGGCCGCGAAACACATCCAGCGGGCGCCGCTCGTCCGTCCCCACACGCCGGAACTCCTCCGCCCGGAATCCCACACGCACCGGCGACGGCAGCGAGCCACAGGCCTCAACCAACCGACGCCGCACCGATTCACCGTCATGCTCTTGATCGACCCGGGTAATCAGAATGGCCGACGCACGCGCGGCCGCCGAGAGGGGTTCCCGCAACCGTCCGACCGGCAATACCGCCTGAATACCCGCCGCGTCCGTCGCATCCACCAGAAGCAAATTCACATCGCGATGGAGCTGAACATGCTGATACCCGTCGTCCAAGACAAAACAATCCACCGGCAGGCGACTCAACACCCACTGGCCGAGTGCATATCTGTCCGCCCCTACCGCCACGACGGCCTGAGGACAGCGACGCGCGATCAGATAGGGCTCGTCTCCGGCTTCGTCCGGCCCCACTAAAACCCGTTGCCCGTCTGAAACCAGCACTTGCGGCGCCGTACTGCGCCGCCGATACCCGCGGCTCAGAATCGCCACTCGCATTCCCTGCGCCGTCAGCAGCTCCACCAGATACATGACGACCGGTGTCTTGCCCGTTCCACCAACGGTGAGATTCCCTACGCTGATCACAGGACGAGGTAGCCGACGTGTGCGAAACCACCCATGCGTGTAACACCACAGGCGAACCCGGGCCGCGCATTCATAGGGATATCCGAGCCACCGCAACCAGGACCGCAGCCCGTTCGACATGCTCGCCGCCATTACGATTGCCGACTCGATAACTCGTGCCCCTGTTGAGCCCGCGCGAGCCTCGAAGTCTCTCGTCCCGGCAGATACGTGGCGATAATGTCCGCGCTGCGCTGGAGCGCGCCCTGGTTGTCCGCCACGACCCGCTGCGCCGCCGCTACCATCCGTTGCTGGATAGCGGGATCGCGAAGGAGCTCTCGCAGGCCCTGCGCAAGGTCCTGTTCGTCTTGCACCACCCGTCCTCCCTGCGCATTCACCAGGAGCGCCGCCACTTCGGCACAATGGTCGGTGTGCGGACCGAACAGCACCGGTTTCCCCCAGACTGCCGGTTCCAAGAGATTATGCCCGCCCACCGGCGCAAGAGTGCCCCCGACAAAGGCCACCACCGCCTCTCGATACAATAGGGCGAGTTCTCCTCGCGTATCCAGGACCAACACCCGCGCGCCCTTGCCCGCCATCGGCGCTTGTCCACCGGTACTACGCCGGCTCACCGTGAGGCCTTTCGCCTGGATCATCAGTTCCACCTGCGCCGCCCGTTCGATATGGCGGGGTGCCAGGACCAACCGGAGATCAGGAAAGTCAGGACTCAGCATCTGATACGCGTTGACGATCGCTTCTTCCTCACCAGGATGGGTGCTTCCGGCCACCACCAATAACTCCCGGTCGGTGAGCCCAAGCGCCGCCTTGGACACGACCGCACCGGCGGAAACCTGCGGGATCGGTTGATCGAACTTGATGTTACCCGTACATCGAACCCGCGACGGCTCGGCCCCTAACTCGATCATGCGTTGCGCGTCCCGCTCCGATTGCATGAGGCAACAGCTGATCATGTTCAGCATCGTCCGGTAGAAGCCCCGGATCAGCGGGAGGCGCTGTCGCTCAAAGGAGCGGGTGGACAATCGGCCGTTGACAAGAATCGACGGCACATTCCGTCGCCGCAAACTCCGCAGGATATTCGGCCAGAGTTCGGTTTCGACAAAAATATACAGGCTCGGCTTCAGACAGTCGATCGCCTGATTGACGACCCAGGGAAAATCGAGCGGCGCGTACCGGTGTTCGGCCACGCCCTCCAGGCGCTGCTCCACCGCCTCACGCCCGGTTTCGGTCACGGTCGAGACGACCAATCTCGTCTCGGGATACCGCCGACGCAACTCCCGCACGAGCGGCGCCACGGCCACCACCTCGCCCAACGACACGGCATGAATCCAAATACAGCTCGCTCTCCCGGCAGACTCAGCCGACACCCTGTCCGCACGCAGGCCCAACCGCTGGGGCAACCCGCGACGACAACGCTGCTTGGCCAACAGGACGAACAGGATAATCGGGGAAACCAGGAGCAGGAGACTGTTGTAGAACAGATACCACATTACGGATCAGCCCGCAGGACGGCCTCATCGGCCTCGATCGTCATGCGGTTCAGCGTGTCTTCCAACTCCCGGCGGACACGCTCCAGGTCGTCTGCTGAGGCGTCCGGCGGCACGCTGATCGGCGGCCCCAGCAGAAAGAGACCCCGCGAGAACGGGTGGGGCATGATGAACCGATCCCAGCTCGCGAAGAGTTTTTTTTTGAGCAGCCGAAGGCCATCGGGACAATCGGCAGGCCGGTGGCCCGCGCCAACTGCACCACCCCCACCTTGGCAACCTGACGTGGCCCC
>JACOEF010000375.1 GCA_024998705.1 Nitrospira sp. | reverse complement strand
TTGAATGGGCGACCAGCGAAAGCGGCTTCGGCCGCCTTTTTCTCATCGTGGGTAATTTGTCGAGGAGTCAGTGTGGTGTCCATACGAATAATAATAGATTGCTTCAGGGCAATGTCAAGGACTCAACGGAATGGAATAATCCCCCTCGTTCAGAGGGCGTTGTTTTTGAATGCGTCGGCGTGCGATGCCTAAACGGTTTGGGCTAGGGAAGTCTCCTCAGGCATCGTGTGGAGGTAAGAGCCGATCAAGTTCGGCCTGGGCCGACCGAAGAAGTGTAGATGCGGAATCGTACGTGGTGACAATGAACGAGAGCGTATCTCCCGGGGATACTTGCGCCGCGCAAGAGCGATCGGCCGCGATCATCGTTGCGAGTTTGGCATATCCGCCTGTTGTTTGGCAGTCTGCCATGAGCAGAATCGGCTGTTGATCCGCCGGTACTTGAATGTTCCCGACACTCACGGCATCAGACACGATGTCGGCCGAAGTTCGGTGAGCCAGCGCCAATCCTTGTAATCGATAGCCCATCCGGTCGGATTCATTGGTCAGTCGGTACGGCGTCCTGGTGAGTCTCTCCAGGGCATCGTCCGTGAAACGATCGACTTGGGGGCCTGGCACCACGCGTATGGCTGCGGCACGCTGATACCGAGGACGATTCGATTCCGGAAGCGTGCGTCCTACGTGGTACTTCGCTGCAGCTCGTGCCGGTCCAACATTAAGCTGATCCCATTTCTTCAACGCACGGCCGGTGAGGCCTCCCAACCCACTGCGCACATGGGTCGATCGGCTTCCGAGCATCAGCGGACCGTCTATCCCGCCGGCCACGGTGACGTAGGCTCGAGTGCCTTGTCGGCGCATCCCGAACTGCAGGCGGCTTCCCGCCGGCATGGCGATCACGGTCCAGATCGGAACGGCCAGGCCGTTGCTGGTGGGGGAGAGATCTGCGCCGGTAATGACGATAGCCAACTCCTCCGTGAACAGCAGTTCCGGCCCTTGGATGGTGATTTCCAATCCGGCAGCTCGGTCGGGATTCCCGAGCAGGCGATTCCCTACCGTGAGCGCCCAGAGATCCATCGCCCCGCTTACCGACACGCCGAACCGTTGGTACCCGTTGCGACCGAGATCCTGTATGGTGGTAAAAAGTCCCGGGCGCAACACGTGGATGGTGGGTGGTTTAGGCGGCATGATCGATACGGACTGCGGCGATGCCTCCATCGTCGAACATCGTTCGCAAGGCATGGGCGAGCCGAACAGCGCCTGGAGTGTCTGCGTGCACACAGAGGGTATCGATATGCAGATGAAGCAACGAACCGTCGATTGCTGCGATGGTGTCGTCGTGAATCAGTGCGTGTGCTCGCGAGACGACCGTCGATTCATCGTAGATCAGGGCGCCTTCTTGATCCCTGGGCACCAACCGGCCATCGCGCTGATAGGCGCGATCCGCAAAGCCTTCGGCGGCAACCGGGAGCCCGCGGGCGGTGCCGGCGACGAGGAGCTCCGAACCAGCCAATCCCACGAGGATCAATCGTGGGTCGATGTGTGCGACGGCTTCGGCGATGGCGTCGGCCAGTGCGGGGTCGCGCGCCGACATGTTGTAGAGCGCCCCGTGCGGCTTCACATGCGAGAGGCGAAGACCTTCGGCCTGACCGATGGCCATCAGCTCGCCCACTTGGGACAGGATCAAGTCCTGTACGAACGAACGGGAGAGTGGTTGTTCGCGGCGACCGCGAGAGTCTCGATCCGGCAATCCGGGGTGCGCGCCGACCGCCAGATCATGTTGCCGAGCCAGTTGCACGGTACTCCGCATGACATCCGCATTGCCTGCATGCACTCCGCACGCGATATTCACTGATGTGACGTAGGCCATGATCCGGGCTTCCACATCCAGTTGCTCCGGTGTTGCGGCTTCTCCCAGGTCGCAATTGAGGTCGATGCTACGTTCCTTGTTCATGTGTGATTCTCGAACAGCGCGTGGAATTCTGTTTCCCCGATCGGCACGAATTGCACCTGATCGCCGGGGGACAGCAGGAACGGCGCCGGTCTGGTGACGCTGAAGAGAGATACGGGAGTCCGCCCGATAATGCGCCAGCCGCCCGGGCTGGCATGAGGGTACATGCCGGTTTGTGTGCCGGCAATGCCGACCGATCCTGCCGCGACCTGTTTCCGAGGCGTCGGGAGTCGCAGCATCGCGATGCGATCCGGCACGGTGCCCAGATAGGGAAAGCCCGGACTGAATCCCAGCATGTAGACGCGGTAGATCACCGAGGCGTGCAAGATACTCACTTCCTCGGGCGTGAGGCCGGCGTGCTTCGCCACGTCGTTCAGGTCAGGGCCTGCGCTGCCCCCATACCACACGGGGATCGTGTGAGTCGCGGGTGCACGTCGCGGGATCGTGTCTATTGCCCTCAGCACGGGACGTACGTGTTCGGTCAGCGTGGCTACGTCGGTGCGTAATGGATCGAAATAGACGGTGGCGGAGCGGTAGGTTGGCACGACTTCCAAGAAGCCCGCCAGTCCTGCCTGCTCCACTGCGGCGGCAAAGGCCAGCACCAAGTCGTTCGTGTGAACGTCGATGGTCTCCCCGAACTCGACCGTGAGGGCAGACTCACTCAGTGGCACGATGCGCGGTCTAGTTTCCATCTGATCACCGGTGCGCAGGAATTGCTGGTTTGCTACCGCCAAAGGGAACTACCTGATTTAATACAGTGGGATGATATTTGGCGCAAGTACTGCGCAGTTATTGGGGTGTGATATGCGTATGAAAGTTCCGGTTGTGACTGGGATGTCTCTTTGGTTCGCAAGTGTGCTTCCGGTGACCGCTACGTTTCCTGATACGGCAGAATTTCATCGCCAACAGCAATGTGCCGCTCGCAATGTGTCTACATCTTCCAGTTATCTTGTTATCCATGTGCAGGATATTGTCAAAGCGACAGAGTTCGAGACCGTTGTCACCGCTAGGGATCTCGTGGATGCGATCGCGCTTGAATTGGATGTATGGCATCTTGCGGGCCAGCAAGGACCGGATGGACATACATTAAATGAAACTGAGGCGATGTTGATTCGTGAACTCAAATCGCTTCGATTCCTATCCGCACGGCTCGATTTTAAGGTTACTCTTTCTTCCCGGGATGCAGTCGCTCTTTTGAAGCAACGCTATACTCAAGAAGATTTGAGGGAGATTCGTGCTCAACTCGGAAAGAAGAACGAGCGCGAAATTTATGAGGGGTTTGAATCAGGGGGCATATTTCACCGACTGTATCAGCACCCGAATCCCATTGTGAGATTGTCAGCAAAAGGGGCAGTGGCTCATATCCTTCTGGAGAGAGGGATTCATCCCTCAGAGGATGATTTGTCTGCAAGCCTGGCGCTTTCTCCTACGCCCTGCGAGATGGGGGGGTCTGTTGAGGCGGCGGCAGGTCTGGGAATTGTGGAACTTTCTCGCCGGTTTCATGATTTGTCATTCCTCGCCTCTGAGGAACCCTGCTGCTGGATGTCGTGGGCAGAAAAGTTTTGGCGCGAGCAGCGCTGTGCGGCGCGCAACTATTCCTCAGCCCCTGACTATGTGGTGGTGCATGTGACGGACCAGAGGTCGGGTGATGAATTCAGTTCCGTCGTTGGAACTAATACGCTGTATGAGACGATCGGTATCGAGAATGAAATGTTACCGGTTGAGACCCATCGGGAAAGCATAGCCAGACTTATTTCT
Source organism: Nitrospira sp. (assembly GCA_024998705.1). Classification (GTDB taxonomy): domain Bacteria; phylum Nitrospirota; class Nitrospiria; order Nitrospirales; family Nitrospiraceae; genus Nitrospira_A. The sequence goes on along the minus strand of JACOEF010000375.1, from coordinate 11,192 downwards.
ACCCATAGCGATATGCGATTCGAGTTCGGAAAGGATTCAGCCATTGCGCGTATCCGTCCTCGCTATACGGAAAATCATCTCGCCATTGCCAGGTCGATCCTGAAAGGCAAGACCGTAAAAGAGATTGAGGATGATTTTTCTCAGGATCGGAAGCTTGAGAAAATCGCTTCTCGAAGTGAAAGCGATCAAGAACGAACGGCTCAACAGGATGCGATTGCGTATGTCCTGCTGGAACTCGGCTACTATCCGGGGCGAGGGGATATTGTGCCGACCCTTCATGTGAACCCAACACCCTGTAGCAGGGAACGAGCCGACGATCGGCTCATGCAGTCACTCCGGTAGCGGCCTTCCGTTGGTCTCAGTCGCAAACGGCAGGACGGCCAACCCCAGCAGATAGATCAGCGCAATGGTGCTCGCCGCAGTGTTGAACGAGCCGAGCAGGGTGACGAGCCACCCGGTGACGAAGGGCGCGGCTGAGGCGAGTATACGGCCTGCGTTGAAGCAAAATCCTGCGCCGGTTGCCCGGAGTCGTGTTGGATAGAGCTCAGGTAAGTAAATCGGAAAGCCGCTGAAAATCCCATTGTTGAAGAAACCCAGCAGCGGAAGTAACAGCAGCACTTCTGCATAGCTGTGCGGGACAAAATGGGTCACCGGCAGCATGATGAAACTGCCGAGGCACATCAAGCCGAACACGGGTAGGCGGCCAAATCGCTCAGCGAGCGGGCCGAATCCCAGATACCCGAACAACGAGCCTGCATTGAGTGCCATGATCGCGTAGCTGACGTGCTGCGTCAGCGCGGCGGCATCCTGCCCTTGGAGGTCCGGCATGGCCTGGATCAGAGTAGGCGCCCAGTTGGTTGCGCCCCACAGGCCGAACACGGCCACGAACGCCAGGGTCGAGCCGACCCAGGTGTTGCGGCGCAAGGATGGGTGAAACAATTCGGCAAGGTGGGTGAAGCTGGTGTGCGCGGATTGCGCCTCCTGTTCGTGAGCCTGGACCCAGCGCTCCGGTTCTTTCACCCACCAACGGACCAGCAGGGCGACAAAGGCCGGCAGGATGCCGACGAGGAAGAGGACGCGCCATCCGTAGCTACCCAGGAGCAGGTTGAATCCGGCGGCCAGAAAAAATCCGGCGGCCCAGGCCGATTGCAGAATTCCGGCGGCCCGGGCGCGTTTCTCTTCTGGCCAGGTCTCGGCCACGATTGCCGCGCCGGCTGCCCATTCGCCGCCGATTCCGAGCGCAGTCAGAAAGCGATAGATGGCCAGATGCCACCATTCTTGCGCAAACGCCGCCAGGCCGGTGAAGACGGCATAGATCAAAATCGTGACGATCAGTGTTTTGGTACGGCCGAAATAATCGGCGGCCATTCCGAAGCCGACCCCTCCGATGGCCCACCCGATCAGAAAAATGGAAAACACGATGCCGCCGTACCACCCGATCTGTTCGTCTGTGACAGCTCCTCCGGCGGCCCCGGCTTGCAGCAGCTCATGTAAGGCGGGATGCAGCACGATCGCATAGATCGTGGCGTCCATGGCGTCGAACACCCACCCAAGCCAGGCGACGAACAGGACCAACCATTGATACCTCGTCACGCCGTGGGCCCATCCCATGCCGAACTCTCTCCTCTGCCAGCCCCTTGAATCGCGCCAGGCTACGGGGGAGAACCGACGCTGTCAAGGTGAAGCCGGCAAACCAGGCATGGTATAGTCTCGGTCTATATGCCTCGCTTGGACTATTATCGTGTCCTCGGTGTGTCGCGCGACATTTCCGATGACGACATTAAGAAAGCCTACCGGAAGCTCGTTTTCGAGCACCATCCCGACCGCAATCCGAACAATAAACAGGCGGAAGAGAAGATCCGCGAGATCAACTCCGCCTATGAGGTCCTGGGGGACTCCGAGAGCCGGAGAACTTATGATCGCCTGCATTGGGGCGAAGAGGTGCGGGCGGAGACCGTCGATCCGTCCCTGATTCTTGAGGAGATGGAGAAAAAGCTCTTCGACGAAGGGCGGAAGGAAGTGTTCGCCGTCCTGATGAAGATGGTGCCGCGGATTAAATCAGAATTGGCCCTCATTCGTGAACGCACGGTGGCCCAGCAGGGGTATGACACGTTCAAGGAATCCATCGTAGAAGTGCGTGGCGCGGAAGTCCTGGATGAATTCGTGACTCCCGAAATGGAGCAACGGAAACAGCGCTTGCTTGAGGTGGCCGTGCAGATGATGGTGTCGCAGGCCGTGGTCGCGCGGGGAGATGAGGGCGGGATTCGTGCGCTTCGCGGCCGGCTGGAGGAAATGTTTCGTAAGGGCCGGATTAACGGCTTCGCGACGGCGTTGGAACTGCTCTACGAAAGGCGGTGACGGCCCACGTCGTTCGTGTTACGTATCACACGCCTGAGAGCGGACCCGCCACGAACCGACCGCGTTGCATCACCCCCGCAAGCCGCTCCGTTTTGAGCAGCACTCCGATATTTCTGAGAGGATTGCCTTCCACGAACAGCAGGTCGGCCTGTTTCCCTGCCGCAATGGATCCGATTTCCTGAGTCAGGCCCAGCAACCGCGCAGCGGCGGAGGTGCTGGCCATGATCGCTTCCATTGGTGTCATGCCTAGCGCGACCATCCGTTCCAATTCCTGAGCATTGTCCCCGTGATGGTTGAACGGCGTTCCGGCATCCGTGCCCATCGCGATCGGAACACCCCGGCGCAGGGCGGCGCGGAAACTTCGTTCGTGTTGTTTCACCATGCTCCTGGCCTTGGAACGGGCGCTGTCGGGAATGCCGCAGCCGGTCGGGCAGGCCGCTGTGGTGGCGAGGGCGGAGAGTGTGGGGACCATATAGACGTGACGCTGCGTCATCATCTCCGCCGCGTCGTCGTCCATGAGCGTGGCAGGTTCGATGGAGTGGACACCCGCGCGGAGCGCGTTCTTCATCCCGGTTGCGCCGTGGGCATGAGCGGCCACATGTCGCCCATGGGCGACGGCCACTTCCACGGCTGCCGTCAGTTCTTCCACGGTCATCTGAGCCTCGTCCGGGGAAGTGCCGGGAGTCAGTACGCCGCCGGAAGCAATGACTTTGATGACTTCTGCGCCGGCGTTGAGTTGATCCAAGACGGCGGCTCGGACGGCCTCGACTCCATCGGCTTCGCGCCCAATGAAGCGCGCATGTCCGCCCGGCATGCAGATCGCGAGACCGGCGGCGAGAATTCTGGGCCCCGGCGTCAATCCGGACTCAATGGCCTGTTTCAACGTAAAGACCGCATGGTCGCGGAAACCTACATCCCGAACGGTGGTAAACCCGGCCTGGAGAGTGCGGCGCGCCAGCTCGGCGGCTTTGAGCAGCGTGATGGACGAGGATTCTCCCTCCACCGCCGCCACGACATCCGCCTCCGCTCCCAAGCAGAAGTGGACGTGGCAGTCGATCAGGCCGGGAAGAACGGTCAGGCCGCGACCGTCGATTCGCTGTGCACCCTTGGGAAGCCGAACCTGCCGCTCCGGCCCGACAGCCTGGATGCGGGTGCCCTCGATGAGAAGGGTGCCTCGCTCAATCCGGTGCCCCAGGCCGTCCAGAATTCGAATCTGACGGATGGCAATGGTCATGGTGCCTCACTGATCGGAATGGTGACGATGACGCCGCCCATGATGTCGTTGAGCTTATAATCCCGTCGGGGGCTGTTCGCGTGGGCATTGTGGCAGGAGACACAGCTTTCGGACACCGCCCGGTCCGCGTAGATGCCTTGGAAGTAGCGGACGCCGGCCTGCTGGTAGAAGCCGGTGAAAGGTTTCTCCGGCGCCTTCGTCACGACCTCAAGTCCCCGCCGTTCGAATTCGCTGTTCGGCCCGTTCCACACATAGATCGGGGTGAGGCTGGCCAGTCGGAAACTGAGTTTCATATCCTTTTGCGCGACCAAGCGTCCGGACTCGAGGAGAAATTGGGCCGGGAGCGGAAGCCCTTTCTCTTCTTTCCAATGTTCAAGGGCTTCGACGACACCCTGGTTGTGCAATTTATCCACGACGTTCTGCGTGTAGTTCGCGCGATTTGCGTCGATGACCGCATGGATGAATCTGGTCACACGTTCGGGAGCCAACATGTCGGCCTTGCGGGATTCTGCAACCGCGAGGGCGATGACCCAGTATGTGATGGCGGCCACGAAGCCTGCCACTCCTGCCGCCACGATCCATAACCCGTTTCGACTCATGCCTGCCTCCTCGACGATTCCGGTGATTGGGTATAGGTGTCTGTCGCCGCCTGCATCGCGCGGCCCGGCTGTACCGGCCGTCCCAGGCTGGCACAGATTGTTTCCAAGGCGTTGAGCAGCGTGAGCACATGCGCGTGTTGGCACGATTCGCCCATGAGGCCGATGCGCCAGACTCGGCCGCGCAATGGCCCTAGTCCACCACCGATTTCAATGCCGTATTCTTGCAGGAGCCGTGTTCGGACCATCGCTTCGTCGATCCCGTCCGGTAGCGTGACACAGTTGAGCATCGGGAGTCGACGGCCCGGCGGAGGAAGTGGATGCAGGCCCAGAGTGTGGAGCCCGGCCATCAGGGCATCACTGTTCAGTTGGTGCCGCGCGGTGCGCGCCGGGAGTCCCTCTTCATGCACGAGCCGCAGGGCTTCTCGAAGCCCGTAGAGCATCGAGATGGGCGCGGTGTGATGATAGGCGCGGCTGTGGTCGTTCCAATAGTCGGCGATGAGGGACAGATCCAGGTACCAGCTGGGACAGGGAACGCGCCGTTTTCGAATGGCACTCATGCCTCGCGGGCTCACCGTCAGCGGGGCGAGGCCGGGCGGGCAGCTCAGGCACTTCTGGGTCCCGCTGTAGCAGGCGTCAATGCCCCACGTATCGACCTCGACCGGGATGCCTCCCAGGGAGGTGACGGCATCAACAATGAATAACGCATCGTGCGCACGGCACAGCGCCCCCACATCCTGGAGGGGTTGCCACGCGCCGGTGGAGGTTTCCGCATGGACAAGGACCACGGCTTTGACCGGCGCCGCACGGACTAACTCGGTTTCCAACGCGTCAAGCGGGATGGTGGTTCCCCAAGGCGCTTCGATGCGGATTGGGATACCGCCACTGCGCTCGATCATCGTGGCCAGGCGTGTGCCGAATACGCCGTTAACCCCCACGATCGCGCGATCGCCAGGTTCGATGAGATTGGCGATGACCGCTTCCATTCCTGCCGATCCGGTTCCGGACAAGGCAATCGTAAATTCGTTGTGTGTGTGAAACGTGGCGCGAAGCAGGGCTTGAATCTCGTTCATTAGGCCGAGAAAGACCGGGTCGAGGTGTCCGAGCAGCGGCTGAGCAAGCGCCTGCAACACCCGAGGGTGAACCATGCTCGGGCCTGGGCCCATCAGCAGCCGATGCGGCGGGACGAAATTCCGATAGGAGGAGTCGGTCGCCATAGGTGATATAGCCGTCGTTGACGATCGAGGGAGGTCTCACAGCCCAGGGCGATGGTCTCTGCCTCAGAGGGGCGTAGTATAACGAAACAGAAGGCGGTTCAGCCATGGGATTGTCTACAGGACTCGGCGGCGACCTGTGCCGGGGCCTTGGCCAGTTTCGCCTCTTGAAAGCCGGTGGTATACTCCGGCGCCAATCACGCCCGGAGGGACCTGTGGACGCAGACGAATCAACCGGAACGCCATCGCCATCGGCAGTGCCTCCGGTGCCCTGCGTCGGGGCGCCTCCACCGCCCCATGCCTACGATCCTCGGTTCTCCCGTGCCATCACCTGGTTGTCGGCGGTCGTCCTCAGTGCCTCGATCTCCGTCGTGGCCTGGTTATCGTTTGATGTCCCTCGGGTTGACCGGGTCCCGGATGCCGAACACGCGCTCAGTCACATGGTCGGTCGTTTGATGGATCAGGAAGACGGGCTCAAAACCCTGCCGATCTGGGAACAGTTTCTCTACGAAGCGACGATGGGGAGCGGCGCGAATGATCGTGAACAGGCCATCGAATGGTATCGCGAACTGGCCGAAGAATCGCCCGCCCCTGCTGTCGATCTACATCTGGCGATCCGGGAGGGAGAGTCCGGAGACCTTCCGGCCGTCGAGCAGGCAGTTGCGCGCTGGCTGCGCCAGGCTGAACCGTACCCCACCTATGCCGAGCTGCTACGGGCCGGATACCTGGAGGGGCATGTGTCTCCCAGCGCTGGGTTCGAATTGCAGGCCTATCTGGCGGAGCAGCCTGTTTCCGGCTGGTTTTATAGCCGCCTGGCCACTCGAATTGCTGAACGAGCGGGAGACCGCCCGTTATTGGCGACGATCGACACGTCGTCGCAGCAACGGGTGGAAGGGTTGTTGTGGCGCTCCCGGGCGTTTGCCCTGCTCGAATTGACACTCATGATCGTCGGCCTGCTCGTCCTGCTGCTGTGGGTGCGACGAGGAAAGGGCGGGGCAATGTTTCGCGTGGGATCCGCGGAACTTCCGCCGCTGTGGGCCGGTCGGCTGGGCGCGGGGGTGCTCCTGCGTGGTGGGGCCGTGGGCGCGTTGCTGACCGTGGCGTTTCTCTATGTCGCCAGCGACTTCCCGTCATTGCGGGTCGTGGCCGTACCGCTATCGAATCTTCCCCTGCTGGCGTTGGCCTACTATCATCTGCTCCGGCCCCAGCGGCAGACGTTTTGGCGTGGATTTGGGCTTCGCATAGAGCCGCGCCACGTGGGCCAATTGGGGTTGGCTGTGCTGGCGGTTGTGGCGGCCGGGCTGGTTGGTGAATGGGTGTTGGGCAGAATCGCGGAACCGTTGAATTTGATTAGTCATTGGACGGAGTGGTTCGATGCGGATCTGGTGTGGGGGGGGCCATCGACTCTGGTCGTCAGCTTGATAGAGTATGTGGTGTTTGCGCCGGTGTTTGAGGAACTGGCCTTTCGCGGCCTGTTGTTCGGCGTATTCCGTCGCCGGTTTCAGTGGGGTGTGGCGGCCATGCTGAGCGCGGCGTTGTTTGCGCTTGCCCATGGATATGGGCTGATTGGATTTCTCAGTGTCTTCTGGAGCGGGGTCATTTGGGCCTGGGCCTATGAACGGACCGGTAGCCTCTGGCCGGGGATGATTGGGCACGCCATCAACAATCTGCTGGTCTGTTTGAGTGTCATGGCCTTATTACGGGCCTGAGCGGCTGAGTTTTCGAGGTTCACAGCCTGATGGGCGGCTGTCTATCCGCCTCAATCGACTGGAGTGCGTGATAAAACTCCGGGTGCCGAAGCGTATAGCCCAAGTGGGTGAGGATTTTGTGATTCCGAATACGTTTGCCTGATTCGTTGCGGTCTGCCTGTCGAGGACTCACGACCCCCCATCTGCCGGAGACTTCCGCGCAAATATCTGCCCATCGGCGTGGATGACCATCACTCACATTGTAGGTCTCTCCGGCCTGGCCTCGTTGCAGCGCCAGGAGACAGAGATGCGCCAGATCTTCGACATGGATAAGGTTGACGAATTTCTTGGTCGGCCCCACACGTCCTTGCCGGATCCACTCCACCGGATTGCGGTTCGGGCCATAGATGCCAGCCACGCGGAGAATCATCGCCCCGTGATGTGTGCGGAGGTATTCTTCGCCTTGCACGCGCGGGAGCTTGTTGTTGATGGGCTGTGCTTCATCGATCCAGGGCGGAAGGTCATCAACCGGTGCCCCCTCCTTGTCATACGCAGAGGTGCTGCCCAGGACTACCAGCCGTCCGGGAGGATGGCAGCGATGCTGAGCAAATGCCTGTATTTGCTCAAGCGGCGTGGCAGGGAAGGTCCAGATCAGGTCTGCGTCGGGAGGGAGTGCGGACCAGGTGCTTGGCTCTCCCAGGTCGAATCGGATCCGTCTCGATGGGTCCACATCGTGCAGGTGACGATCCGGGGCACGGCTGCTGGCCAGGATGGGCAAGGACTGTTGCAGGGCGAGTGTGTAGATCCAGGGGCCGGTGTACCCGGAGCCGAGAATCACGAGGGGGCGTGCGGTGGTCATCGGCGCATCATACCCGAACGGGTCATCGGTTTGCTGCGGTCGACTTCGGCCTATTCTGGTTCTGGTCTCCGGCCAGCGGGGCATGCTAAGATCCTGCCCCTATGGCATTCTTCAGCGTCAGCCAGCAGGAGGAGAGGGAGGAATCGAGCAGACAATCGGCCGATGACCCGTCGCAGCGGCGAGAACGTTTCATGGTCGGAGCGGCGTGCTTGCTGGCCTGCCTCTTTTTCGTCTTGGATCTTCTGTTACCCCTCGGGGTGGCGAGTGCGGTGTTGTATTGCGCAGTCGTGTTTCTCTCCGCAGCCAGTCAGCATCGATGGGTGCCGATCGCCGCAGCGATGCTCTGTTCCCTGTTAACGATCATCGCGGCGCCGTTTAGCCCGCGTGTCCCCGGCCTTCCCTCATGGTTTGAGTGGGGCAATCATCTGTTCAGCCTGTTCGGCATCTGGGCGCCGGTCATGTTTATCTATCAGCGCCGGCGCACGGAGTTATTGCTGACAGAGGTCAATGAGCGGCTGGAACAGGGCGTGGAAGCACGCACGGCGGACCTGCACGCCAGCCAGCTGGCGCTCCAGCGTAGTGAAGAGCAGTTGCACACACTCACCGGCCGGATTCTGACGGCACAGGAAGAAGAACGTCGCAGGATTGCTCAGGATTTGCATGATGATGTCAATCAGCGACTGGCCTTACTCATGCTGGATTTGCAGGAGGTCGACCGGCAAATCGGCCCTGCCCCGGGCGATGCACAGGCGGGCCTCCACAGCGCCCTGAAGGGACTGGAGGAACTGTCTGACGATGTGCGGTTTATGGCCTATCGATTTCATCCCTCCATTCTGGATGACCTGGGGCTGAAGGCGGCATTGCAGCGTTTGTTGGACGACTTTTCGAGTCGTACAGGAGTCAAAACGTTGTTTGTCCATCAACCGATCGACCACCAACTGGACAAGACCACCTCGACCGCACTGTACCGGGTGGTTCAGGAAAGCTTGTCGAATATCGCGCGACATGCAAAGGCTGCTCGCGTGGAGGTGGAAGTGACGGTCGAAGACGAGGGGGTGGTCGTGGTGGTACGCGATGACGGCAGGGGGTTCGATCAATTGGCGTTCGACAGGGCCGAAGGGGGCTTGGGGCTCTTGAACATGCGGGAGCGGCTGTTAGCGGTGCATGGATTCTGTGAGGTGGAATCCCATCCGGGACGAGGGACCACGGTGTCGATGTATGTGCCGTTGGCGCGGGTGGCCACATGACCCTGCCACGCGTATTGTTGGCCGATGATCACACCCTCGTGCTGGAAGGGTTTCGGCGGTTGCTGGACGACCAGTGTGAATTGGTCGGCACCGTCGGGGACGGGCGGGCGTTGTTGGACGCCATACCGGAGTTGAAGCCGGATATTGTGATTCTCGATATCTCGATGCCGGTCCTGAACGGGATCGATGCCGCTCGCGTCTTGAAGGTCAAATTTCCTCATATCAAAGTGGTGTTTATCACCATGCACGCTGATCCGGCCTACGTACGGGCGGCGTTCGAGGCTGGCGCCTCCGCCTATCTCCTCAAGCGCTGCGTGGGCGACGAATTGGGGCAGGCGATACGAGCCGTGCGGAGTGGGAACTTCTATGTGACACCGCTGGTGACGAAAGAGGTCGTTGAAAGTATGTTGCGCGGGATCGACGGCGGGGCGCCGTCAGGCCCCGAACTGACGACTCGCCAGCGCGAGGTGCTGCAACTGCTGGCCGAAGGCCATACGGTGAAGGATATTGCGGGCACGCTCAAGATCTCCCCGCGCACGGTTGAGTTTCATAAGGGACAGATTATGGAACAGCTGAATCTGCACACCACGGTCGAACTCGTCAAATATGCCTTAGCTCAGGGACTGACCAGCCAGTCCTAGCCGTTCCGTTTCACTGCCGCTGTGTCGTCGCCAGCCCTTGAATTACTAGTCACATTGCAGGTATTTTTTTACGTTCAAGACTCGCGTTATTACGCGTGTGGTTTTTCCTTCACTTGCCTAGTATACCCCTCCACTCTCTAAGCAGTGACGCGTAGGAATATGGGAAAGAAAACATCACGTCCCCGTGTGCTCATCGGCGATTCATCACAGGCCATGCTGGCCTTTTTGGAGATTCTCCTGGGACCTCAATTCGAGGTTGTGTCTTCCGAAACAGAAGCAGAAGCCATTGTATTGACAGCAAGAAAGCTTGCACCGGAGTTGGTCATTCTGGACTTCTCCCTCTCGTTTCTCGAAGGGCTTGGGGCTGCTCGGCAGTTGTATGAGACGATGCCGAACACCAAGATCATATTCTTCTCGCTCCATGAAGATCCGGTGTATGTCGCGGCCGCGTTCGAGGCGGGAGCCATGGGATATTTGGTCAAGCATCTCACGGACGATCTTGGCCACTATCTGAACCGGGTGTTGCAAGGTGAACGGGTCTGTTGTCCGGATGATCTGCCGGGGCGGGTGTCTCGACCGAAAAACACCTGACCCGTCGCCCTCTGGTGAGTAGGCAGATTTCCGCAAAAGGAGACCGACGATGGAGCGAGTCGTACCGATGTGTGAGATGTGCCGCCGTGTTCGTGATGAGGGGGGCTCGACCTGGGGGGCGAACAGCTGGGTCGATTTTCCCAGTTACCTGGCAAGGCATGTCGTGCCACCCTCGCAGGTGCGGTTGTCAAGGGACTACTGCAGCGAGTGCCGGCTCTCCTACGACATTCTGAAAACCTACGGAGAGCAATAGCGCGACCCCGATGTCTTGAGGCCCTCCATCCGAACTGTCTGGTGAACATCATCGCTTGCCTCGCATCCCGCCAGTCCTGATCGTCCCGGGCTTTCTTTTCTGAATAGCTCCGTTTTTGTCCCTCCACCGCCTGCAGTTCATCTCCGTCATCCGTATCCGTCACGGCCTGCGCGATGTGTTGCCGTTTCCTGTTGTGCTACGATGATTCTCTGATGTCTGCCCTACCGTTTCATCCGATCATCGCCGAGTGGTTCACGACCCGATTCGCCTCTGCGACGAATGTCCAGATGCAGGCCTAGCCTGCCATTCAATCCGGTCGTGACGTGCTGATTTCCGCGCCCACAGGGTCGGGGAAGACCCTCGCGGCCTTTCTGTCCTGCCTCGATACCCTCTTTCAGCAGGCGGTGCGGTGCGAGCTGCGGGATGAGACGCACGTGCTGTATGTTTCGCCGCTGAAAGCGCTCAGCAACGATGTGCAGAAAAATCTGCAACAGCCGCTCAGCGAGATCGG
>JACOEF010000974.1 GCA_024998705.1 Nitrospira sp. | reverse complement strand
TTGCCTATCTGGCCATTCTGCATCGGTATCTCGATGGCGGATTATCGGCCTTGGGGGCGCCGGCGCAGCTGATTTTCCTCCACCTCATGAAGGAGACGCCCGCACGCGGCCGCCGCACCGTGCGGCTCACGATTCGGACGTTGGTGGAGAAGACGGGCTTGAGCAAGGAGACGGTCACGGCGGCGCTGCGGACGCTGGCGAATCCCAAGGTGGAGCTGATCAATGTCGTCTCGCGTGGAGGCCCGCACACGCCCGCGCAGTATGAAGTCCGGTGGTATACGTATCGGAAGACCTTCCCAGGGTCGGTGCCGGTG
>JACOEF010000449.1 GCA_024998705.1 Nitrospira sp. | reverse complement strand
GCGACGCAATCGGAATCGACTTCAGTGACGATAACGGGTGGTTGATGCCGGTTTGTTCGGATGGTCTGAGTTTGGCGATGTACCTCGATGATGGTCGTCCGGCCCTGGAAGCGCGGTTGTATGATATCGTCGGGATCGCCGTCGACAAAGCTGGTGATGTATATATCGTCGACAAAGGCAGCAATCGAGTGCGCAAGATCGATCGTAAGACCGGGCTGATTTCTACCCTCGCCGGTGTCTGTCGGTACGGATATGATGGGGACGGGAAGCCGGCAGCGAAGTCGATGTTGCACGCGCCGGAAGCTATCGTCTTCGATCAGCACAATCATGCGTACATCTCTGATACCGGCAACCATCGGGTTCGAAAGGTGGATGCTGACACGGGCGTCATCAGCACGGTGGCCGGCAACGGCGACAGCGGATACGATGATAAAAACAGGGGCGGCTGCGGTGCCGCGCGGTTTGTTGCCAAAGATGCTGCCGGTGCGCTCAAGCATGGCGATGGTTTGCTCGCCGTTGAGGCGGTGGTTAATTCTCCGGTGGGGCTGACGCTTGATACGCAGGGGTATCTGTATATCTGTGAGCGGGGTGAAAATAAGATTCGTCGCGCCAAACTGTGGTAATTGGATTGGCGGATTCAGCGTCCCGCGTGCGCACTGGGTGCGGGAGTTTTCACGGTTAGCGGATTGCGTCGGGACATGAGGCGAATGATATCGGTTCACACATCCCGCACTCGGTTAGTGACACTGCTCTCCTGCCTGTTTGTTCTCGCCCTCATTCTGGGTGGTCTCGGTATCCCCATCGTCAGCTCAGAAGGCATGATCATCCGTGCACAGGCTCTGACAGGAGACATCCCGGTCGCTCCAGAAGATCCTCTGTGGCAGAAAATTGCGCCTATGACGTTGCCCTTAAGCGGGCAGGTGATTACCCGTCCGGTGTGGCCGGAACCGACGGCCCACGCGTTGGCCGTGCGCGCCGTGCATAACGGAACCGACATCGCCTTCTTATTGGAGTGGCAGGACAATACGAAAAACGATCGCTTGACGCCCGGTACGTTCCGCGACGGCGTGGCGTTGGGATTACCGCTTGGTGATGCGCCGGCATTTTTCTGTATGGGCCAGCTGGATCATTACATCAATATCTGGCATTGGAAGGCCGATTGGCAGAGCGACATCGACCGGCGTGCGTCTAGAACCACCGAAAAAGACAAGGCCGGAAGTGGTGAACCCAGGCGCTTTGAGGTCATTCCGCGGCGGGCGTCTTCGGTGGAAGATTTGATCGGTGGCGGATTCAGCACCCTGACCACCAAGGAGAAGCAAGGACGCGTTCAGGGAAAAGCCACCTGGAAAGACGGCACGTGGCGGGTCGTGATGCGTCGGCCCTTGTCGAGTGAAGAGCAGGAGAATGAAGCCAAGCTGATTCCGGGGCGTATCCAGGCCGTGTCCTTTGCCGTGTGGAATGGGGAGAACAAAGAGCGCAACGGACAGAAAGCCATTGCCCCTTGGTTTCAACTCGCGCTTGATCCGGTCACAAAGACGTAATTCTTCCTGGTAGGATGATCCTGTCGGCAGGATGTGGAGGCGAGACCGTTGGAGGGTATGTCGCAGAAGAATCGCGCGATCCTGAACAGAGCCCTTTCTCTTGGAAGGGCTCTTTGTGTGTGTGGGGTCCTGCTTTCCGCAACGGGATGGGGCAGCCCGGCCGATGCGGGTACCGGTGCGAACGGTGAGATGACGGTAGAGGAAGCCGTTCAACTCGGGGAAGAGTTTGGGATTGCCGTCGGCGAAGTCGATGAAGAGGTGCAGAAAGAACTCAAGTTGCAGCGGCCTGAAGGTGTGGCCGTGTTTGAAGTGATCGGCAATTCCAGGGCGGACTATGCGGGGATCAAGGTACGGTCGGTCATCAAGGAGATCGACAAGAAGGAAGTCCGCAACCTGATCGATTTCGGGAAGGCCGTGAAGGCGGCCATGAAAGAGTGTAATTTTACCGTCGGGACCTATGAACCTGCAGATCCGGGCGATCCGGTTGGCTGGGGCGTGAACTTTCATTTCGTCGGATGCAAGCGGGACTAAATCAGAACCTGGTACGAGTGCAGCGTGAACGACAAGGGACGATCGATTCAAACATGGGTGATGGGTGGGTTGCTGCTGGTCCTGGCCCTGTTGAACATCACCTTCCACGAACGGGCGATCGCGCAGAAGTCTGATGGGCAGACGCCGGCTGATTGGGCGGCTGAGATCGAAAAGATCTTCATCCGATCGGAAGACTGCAAACAGTGCCATGATCGTCATTACGAAGAGTGGAAGGGCATGCGCGAGCAGACCCCGGATCTGAAATCGTTCGGGCGGGTGGACGCGGCCTTGCTGCATGGCACGTCATTCGAATCGCCGGTGTTCCGGACGGTCCTGGGGATGTGGATGCAGACGAATCCGACGATGCAGGAGCGGCAGCGCTGTTTGTCGTGCCATGCGCCGGCCGTGACGGTCTTCCCGCAGCATGTCGAGAAAATCAGCGCGCAAATCCTGTCCGGCAAGCCGCAGGTCGAGGGGATTGGGTGTGCGTCCTGTCACCTGATCAACGCGGTCGAAACGACGCCGCAGCCTCCTCCGACCTACAAGGTGCAGCCGGGCCAAATGCTTTTTGGACCCTATGCCGATCCGGAAGAGAATCTGGTGCATCCGGCCACGCAGTTGCCCCTGTTTCGTGGCGCGAATTTCTGCACCTCCTGCCATTTTGACAAAGTAAAGGATGTTACGCAGAAGGATTTGCCCGGTGAGATTCTCCAAGGGACCATCTGTCAGGATTGCCATATGGAGCCGTCCACGGGGAGTTCCACGTCGAAGCGCGGTGCGATGACTCGCGCGATCGGCCGCCATTGGTTCCGCGGGGTGGTCATTCCGGGGACGTTGCTGAAGAACCGCAATCTGCAGGCGGAGTGGATGCCGCGTATCGAGGTGGACGCTACGAAATCCGGAGCGACAGTGGAAGGTACTGTGCTGGTGAAGGTCGGCAGCTTGCCGCATAGTTTTCCCGACGGTGATCCGGTGCTCAAGCAGTTCTTTCTCTCGATCGCGATTAAGGATGCGCAGGGGAATGTGTTGGGTGAGGACACGCAACGATTCGGCCTTCCCTACGACAAGATTTTGCGCGGCCCGATTCCGGACCCGTTTATCAAGGGCGGCAACACCCGCCGTGTTCCGTTCTCCCAGGCCGTGCAGGAGGGAGGGACACCGGCGGCGATTGAGGTGGTGCTCAGTTACGCCTTGATCCCGGAGCCGGATGCGGAGCTCAAGGCCAAATATCTGGCGACCCTGGCCAATGATCAGGAGCGGGCGACCGCGAAAAAGGTGATTGAGGAATACATTCAGCCCCGGATGCTGACCTATCGGGCCAAATCGCTCTAAGCTCCCTTGCAGTGTGCCGTGCATCGCAGGCAGCGAGGAGTATGCCCTGTGCGGAGGAGATGCCGACGGTGAAGAATCGACGCGGGCTTTTGCAGGGAATTGTGATCGGTCTGGTGTTGCTGATGGTGGCCATGGTCAGTTACGGCGTGCAGCAGGGGTTAGCCCAGGACGCCAAGGCCCAAGCGACGATCGAAAAGTCGTTTCCCAGTTCGAGCAAGTGCAAGCGTTGCCATGAGCGGGTGTTCGAGGAGTGGGAGACGTCGCCGCTCTCGCGCTCGATTCATACGCCGACGTTTCGAGCCGCCCTCGATGCCTATCTGACTGCCTCTGCAGGGAAAGATAAGGCCCTCTGTTTCCGCTGCCACGCCCCCCATGTTCGTGAATTTGCCGACCATGCGCAACTGTTCGTGACTCAGGCTCAATCCAGTGAGCCGTCACTCGATGGTGTCGCGTGTGTGCAATGTCACCTCATCAAGCAAGTCGATCGGACGAAACAGCCGCCTGAGCCGAAGTACGATCTCGGCAGCAAGACGATGTACGGGCCGTACAAAGACTTTGCGCAGAACCTGGCGCATCAGTCGATGGAAATAGGTTTATTCCACAAGTCGGATCTGTGCCTCAATTGCCACCAGGTCGTGCCTGCTGCGGTGGATCTCGGGAAGAGCAACGACCTGTTGGGGAATTGGGATCAGAGTAAAGCCGTGAAGTCGGGGAAGGAATGCCAGACCTGTCACATGCCGGAACAGGTCGGCGAATCGGCCAACGGAGAGGCGAAACGTAAAGTGGCGAACCACACGTTCCCGGGCCGCATCGGCCAATTGAGGCAAGAAGCGGCCAAGCTGGAAGTCTTGACCAAAGTTGAAGGGGACAAGACCACCGTGACCGTGGCTGTGCAGAGCCTGGTTCCGCACAATTTGCCGACCACTCACCCAGGGTGGGCTGGCGTCGTGCTGGAGTTGGAGATCAAGGGCAAGAACCTGAAAACGGTGTTCAGCGACAAACGCCTGTACGGCCGGACGTACGCCGACGCCAAGGGGCAGAAGACGGTGTTCGACTTTGAGGCCGTAAAAGGGCTGGAGGAAACGGTGCTCAAGCCGGAAGAAAAGCGCCTGGAAACGTTTACCTTTGCGACGCCAAAGGACACCAAGACGTTCGACGTCGAGGCCATCCTCAGTTACGCTCCCGTGACCGGGCCGGCTCCCTTTCTGCAGCGCATTGAAGCGGAATCCTCCAAAGGCGCACAGGATCCGGTGTTTCAATCCATCCCCATCGCGAAGTTCAGCGAGAACGTTCCTGTCTCCAGGTAGCGCCCCGTTCTTCATGATGCGTATCTCGTCCGGGCCGAGTCTCCGACGGTCGCAGTGGAGATCCGACGCGTTAGGATAGGCAAATCACTCGGAGACGATGCTGGAACCGGGGGACTTCATCTTAAAGATCTGAATGGCGCTGTAGATGCCCTTGGCGGGGTGATTGAGGATGAGTCGTGAGTTGTTGATGTGCGTATCGATCAATTCGTACTGTCCGCCGCTGTAGTACACATCGCAATCATCGATCTCGCAGTTCTTGTACACATGATTGTCCAGCGACAGCTTGGCTTTGCTGAATTTCTGCTGATCGACCAAGATATATTCCGGCGCAAATCCCATCACCCACTCCTTAATTCGCGCGCACTATAACAAAGTCGCTATCCTTCCGCAAACAGCCACTGTCGGCGCGTTGGCCGATGATGTACACATCCAATCCGTGACGGCACCCATCTTTCGTCTTGATCCGATTCCGACCTCGCTATAGACTGGCGCCACTTTTCTGCCGTTCGTACCCGTGTCTGTTGTCGGGCATGCAGCCTTTCTTCCTGCTGCGGTATCGCTCGCGATGGGGTCATCCCCGGAGCCTCTGTGACATTCGTCGACCGTTGTCCGTGACTGGTTCATGTGCGCGACGGGGTATTCACCTAGACATTTGAGCTGGATTCTCAGTTTCACCATTCTGTAAACAGGAGGAGAACACTGTGAGCGACTCAGCGATTGTGACCTTTGCTCTGGTTGCGGCGGTGGCCGGTATTGCCTATGGGTTGTATCTTGCCATGTGGGTGTTCAAGCTCGATGCCGGGAATGCGAAGATGCAGGAAATTGCAAAAGCGATTCAGGAGGGCGCCGGCGCGTATATGAATCGACAGTATAAGACCGTCGGGCTGGTGGCGTCCGTGTTGTTTGTGGTGCTCTGGGGCGCCGGCGCTGTGTCGGATAAGTTCGGTATGTTGACGGCGATCGGATTTTTGATCGGCGCCGGGGCCTCGGCGCTCGCTGGTTATGTAGGTATGATCATCGCGGTTCGGGCGAATGTGCGGACGGCCCAAGCGGCGCACAACGGGATGAACGCCGCGTTGACCGTTGCATTCCGCGGTGGCGCGGTGACGGGCCTGTTGTTGATCGGGCTGGGCCTCTTAGCCATCACCGGGTTCTACACGCTGGCTTCCCAGATAGCGGGACAAGAGAAAGCTATTCATGCGCTCCTCAGCCTCGGTTTTGGCGGTAGCCTAATTTCCGTGTTTGCGCGTGTCGGTGGAGGCATCTACACCAAGGCGGCCGATGTGGGCGCGGATCTGGTCGGCAAAGTGGAGGCGGGTATTCCTGAAGACGACCCTCGCAATCCGGCCGTCATCGCAGACAATGTGGGCGACAACGTCGGCGATTGTGCCGGCATGGCGGCGGACCTCTTCGAAACCTACGCGGTGACGACCGTGGCCGCGATGGTGCTGGCCTTCACGATGTTCAAAGGCGTCAGTGCGCCGATTCTTTACCCGCTCGCATTGGGTGGTGTGACGATCTTCGCGACGATCATCGGCATTTTATTTGTAAAGGTGAGCCCGGGCGGCGAAATCATGCCGGCCCTGTACAAAGGATTGTTTGTGGCCGGTGGCATTGCCGCCGTGGCATTTTTCCCGATTACCTCGAAGATCATGGACGGTGTCGGCGGCGTGAGCGGGATGAATTATTACCTGGCGGCGTTGATTGGGTTGGCGGTGACATTGGCCTTGGTGTTCATCACCGACTATTACACCTCCAAGGAATACGCGCCGGTGAAGGATATCGCCAAGGCCAGCGAAACGGGTCACGCGACCAACATCATTGCCGGTCTGGCGGTGGGCATGCAGTCGACGTCGGCCCCAGTGGTTGTGATCGGCGCAGCGATTCTGGGTAGCTACTGGATCTGCGGCGGAGCGGACTCAGGAGGGTTGTATGGCGTTGCGGTAGCGGCGGTATCGATGCTCTCGATGGCAGGGATCGTGGTGGCGATCGATGCGTTCGGCCCGATCACGGACAATGCCGGCGGGATCGCCGAAATGGCGCACCTGGGTAAGGAGGTGCGTGACATTACGGACCCTCTCGACGCGGTCGGCAATACGACGAAGGCGGTCACCAAAGGGTATGCGATTGGTTCGGCCGGGCTCGCGGCCGTAGTGCTGTTTGCAGAATTCGCCCGTGAAGTGGCAAAAGGCACTCAAGCCAGCACCTTTGATCTCTCGAATCCGTCGGTACTCGTCGGACTGTTCCTTGGCGGGATGTTGCCGTTCATCTTTGGGGCATTGTGTATGAAAGCGGTCGGTCAGGCGGCCGGGCTGGTTGTCGAAGAGGTGCGGCGTCAGTTCCGGACGATCAAAGGCATCATGGAGGGAACCGGCAAGCCCGAGTACGGGACCTGCGTGGACATTGTCACGCAAGCTGCGATTCAGAAGATGATGATCCCAGGGTTGATTCCCGTGGTGGCTCCGATCCTGGTGGGTGTGATTCTTGGCCCGCAGGCGCTGGGCGGAGTCTTGGTCGGCAGCATCGTGACGGGGCTGTTTGTGGCCATCTCCATGACCAGCGGTGGTGGCGCGTGCGACAATGCGAAGAAGTATATCGAAGAACAGGGGCTGAAGGGGACTGATACCCACAAGGCGGCTGTGACCGGAGATACGGTCGGCGACCCGTATAAGGATACGGCTGGGCCGGCGATCAATCCGATGATCAAGGTCATCAATATTGTCGCGTTGCTGATCGTCTCGCTCATTATGAAATAGCGGTAGAGGTACGTGGAGAGGCCTCGTTGATACGGCCGGCTTCTTCATAGGCGCGAGGCTGCATCGGATCTCTTCCTTGGCTTGACGCGTTCGACGACCCTAGAGTAAGGTGAGAAAGAGTGGGTGGTTCGTCACACGTGCTGATTGACTGGAGGTGCTCCGATGGAGAAACAGGAGAGGAGACCGGAATCCAGGAAAGAGTCTCATCAGAAGGAAGAGGTCAAGCCGAATCCAAAGGTCGTCGAGTCAGGGAAGAAGATGAAAGAGGACATCGACAAGTTGGTCGATGAAATCGACGACGTGCTCGAGAAAAATGCCGAAGAGTTTGTGAAGAACTACGTGCAAAAGGGAGGGGAATAGTCCCCTCCCTTTTTTATGCCCCCCTCCCGGTCCGTCTCGTTTTTCTCCCGAAGCGCTGGTCGCTCACCTGAGCCTTGACGGTGTCGCGCGTCGCTCTCGTCTCATGGGCCCCGTTTGACAAAAAAACAATGACTCGATACCATTCCCTCGCTGCTTAGTAACTTCTGATTATTTCAGGCAAAGATAGAGGCTTCATGCAGGAAAAGTTATGGGTGTTTCGAGCGTTCGATAGTGCCTTGCAGAATACGCTTGCGCGGCAGCTTTCGATCTCGCCGGTGACGGCCTCGGTGTTGCTCGCGCGTGGGGTGACGACTCCGGGAGAAGCGACTCGCTGGATGTCCAGCGTGCAGGGGGGGCTGCACGATCCGTTTTTGCTGCCCGATATGGAGCCGGCCGTCGAGCGGCTGCACATGGCCCTCTCTCGTGAGGAGCAGGTCTGTTTTTATGGCGACTACGATGTGGATGGGGTGTCGGCAACGAGCCTCTACTTGTCGTTCTATCAAGGTCTCGGCGGACATGCCTGTGGCTACATTCCCCACCGAGTTCGTGAAGGGTACGGGTTGAACGAGGGGGCGGTTCGACGGTTAGCGCAGGAGGGGGTTTCGCTGCTCGTCACCTCGGACTGTGGCACGACATCACATCATGAAATTGCGGTCGCGCGGGAACTCGGCATGGATGTAATCGTGACGGATCACCATCAAACGGATGCCACGATGCCGGCCGCGCTCGCCGTGCTCAATCCGCATCGGCGTGATGCCGTCTATCCGTTCAAGGGGCTGTGCTCCGCGGGGTTGGCGTATAAGGTGGTGTCGGCCTACCAGCAGCGATATGGATCCGGCGATGTGGATCCTGAATCCTGCTTAGATTTGGTGGCCCTGGCGACGGTGGCTGATATCGTGCCGCTCCAGGACGAGAACCGAATCCTGGTGCGTGAAGGTCTGATGCAGATCGCGCGCGGGGCTCGCTGTGGAATCCGTGCGCTCAAGCAGGTGGCCGGCATTGCGAAGGCCTGCACCAGCGAGACCATTGGTTTCCGTCTGGGCCCTCGGTTGAATGCCGCAGGTCGGCTGGATCACGCGATGCTTTGTGTCCAGCTGCTGACGACGAATTCAGATCAGGAGGCCATGCGGATCGCCGAACAGTTGGAGCAGTTGAATCGACAGCGACAGCAGGTTGAAGAAGGCATCACCGACGAGGCGGCTGCCTCGTTGAAGGAGGAGGCGTCGGCCGCAGCGATCGTGCTGGGCTCGCGCGACTGGCATTTGGGGGTCGTGGGCATTGTCGCCGCTCGATTGGTGGATCGATTCCATCGCCCAAGCATCGTGGTCGCGATCGATGATCAGGGGGTGGGCAAGGGCTCGGCCCGGACGGTGGAGGGGTTCGATCTATATCAGGGATTGTCGGAGTGTAAGGATCTGCTGGAGGCGTATGGCGGTCATCCGAGTGCCGCCGGATTGACCCTTAAGGCGTCACGATTGGAGGAGTTTCGCCGGCGGTTTTGTGACGTGGCGGCCCAGTGGGCCGGTAGTGCGCGCAGGGTTCCGACGCTGCACGTCGATGCCGAAGTGAAACTGACGGATGTCAATTTCGACCTGATCCAGGA
This sequence comes from Nitrospira sp., assembly GCA_024998705.1. Lineage (GTDB taxonomy): Bacteria > Nitrospirota > Nitrospiria > Nitrospirales > Nitrospiraceae > Nitrospira_A. The sequence goes on along the minus strand of JACOEF010000449.1, from coordinate 6,453 downwards.
GCTTGAATCGCTGCACCCCTTCGGTGCCGGTAATCCCGAGCCGACGTTAGCGGTACGTGGGCTGGATGTGGTAGATGCGCGTGTCGTGGGCGAGAAACATTTGAAGTTGCGTGTGCGGCAAGGGCGATCGTTTATTTTCGATAGCATCGGCTTTCGCATGGGGTCATACGAGGAGCTAGGACTCAGGTCCGGCCGACCGGTCGATCTGGCGTTCAGTCCTGAACGGAATCATTGGAACGGATACGATCGGGTCCAGTTGCGTATCAAGGCGCTCCGCATGAGCGGTGAGGTAGCGTAATCATGCCGCACGAGACGGTGACAGAACTCGATCAGTTGCTCGATCGCGTGAAGAGTTACAATATCGAGGCGGACCTCGATCTGGTTCGCCGGGCCTACGATTTCTCGGCCAAGGCGCATGAAGGCCAGATGCGTCGGTCCGGGGAGCCGTACTTTCGCCATCCTCTGGCAGTCGCCGGGTTGCTGGCTCATCTGAAGACGGATGTGACGGCCATTGTCGCGGGCCTGCTCCATGACACGCTGGAAGATACGCTGGCTACCCCCTTGGAATTGGAGCAGCGATTCGGCAAAGACGTGGTGCATCTGGTCGACGGCGTGACGAAGATCGGCAAGATTACGTTCCGGAATTATGAGGAAAAGCAGGCGGAGAATTTTCGCAAGATGCTGTTATCGATGGCGGACGATATCCGTGTCGTCCTCATCAAGCTGGCGGATCGACTCCACAATATGCGGACCCTGGAGTATCTCAGTGAGGGGAAGCGGCAGCAGATCGCGCAGGAGACGCTGGAGATTTATGCGCCGCTGGCCAATCGGCTGGGGATCGGCTGGATCAAGAACGAACTGGAAGATCTCTGCCTGAAACATCTCAAACCGGATGTGTACGAATTGCTGCGCGTGCGGGTGGCGAAGCGAGATGAGGACCGGCAGCAGTACATTGTGGAGGTCATCGATCTGGTCAAGAAGGCCATGGCCGAGGCCGGACTGCAAGGGGAAGTCTCCGGGCGGCCCAAGCATCTGTACGGCATTTACCAGAAGATGGAGAAACAGTCGATCTCGTTTGAGGAAGTGTACGACCTTGCCGCGCTGCGCATCATTACCGACATCAAGATGAACTGTTATGCCTTGCTCGGTGTCATCCATTCGCTGTGGCGACCCTTGCCGGGCCGCTTCAAGGATTATATCGCCATTCCCAAATCCAACCTGTATCAGTCGTTGCATACGACCGTCGTCGGTCCCAAGGGCGAACATGTGGAGTTTCAGATCCGTACGGAGGAAATGCATCGTGTGTCGGAGCAGGGCATCGCCGCACATTGGAAATATAAGGAGCACGGACGGATCGACGAGAAGGACGGCAAGGTCTTCAGCTGGTTGCGACAATTCGTGGAATGGAACCAGGACTTGCCCGACAATCGTCAATTTATGGATTCGGTCAAGCTCGATCTCTTTCACGATGTGGTCTACGTCTTTACCCCGCAGGGCATGGTGAAAGAATTGCCCAAAGGTTCCACGCCGGTGGATTTTGCGTATTCCGTCCACACCGAAATCGGCGACCACTGTGTGGGGGCCAAGGTGAACGGCAAGATTGTACCGCTCAAACATATGATGGAGAGCGGGGACATGGTCGAGATTCTGACCGCCGCGAACCAAACGCCACATCGGGACTGGTTGAAGTTTGTCCGGACCTCGCGGGCCAAAACCAAGATCAAGCACTGGATCAAAGACGAGGAGCAAACCCGGAGTATCGAGATCGGCAAACGGTTGCTGGAAGCCGAATTTCGCCGGCATGGTTTGGCCCCGGCACAGATGATGCGGTCCGAACAACTCCTCGCCGTGGCCAAGCAGGTGGGGTACGAGACCCCGGAGGAATTGGCCGCTGCCGTTGGCTTCGGCCACCTGCCGACCTCGCAGGTGATGAGCAAAATCGATCTCCCTGTAGCGGCGGGCGGTCATGTGGAGGCTCCCGAGATGCCGGCGCCGCCGAAACCACCGATCGGACGGACCGATGACGCCGGGGTGCAAGTCAAAGGCGCGCGGGATTTGTTGATGCAACTCTCCCGCTGCTGCAACCCTGTGCCGGGAGATCGTATTTTGGGCTATATCACGAGGGGGCGTGGGCTCACGATTCATACCGTTGATTGCCCCAATCTTGAGGCGTTGGATTACGACAAGAATCGGCTGGTTGAAGTCGAGTGGGACCATTCCACTCCCAGTACGCATTCCGTCAAAGTCTCGGTGATTGCCGTGGACAAGACCGGAGTGCTGGCGCATGTCTCGACGGCCATCTCTGAATGCCACGCGAATATCAGTCGTGCTGAAATTACGACCCGCGAGGACCGGAAGGCGATGCTGGATTTCATCATCGAGGTCATGGACACGGCGCATCTGGCTCGGGTCCTGAAGGCGATTGAGCGGGTTGAGGGCATCATCACGGTTCGACGTGTGCGTTCGTGGCAAGAGCGTTCCTAGCCTGAGAGGTTGTCGCTTGTTCTCTTCCCCGCGTCAGGTGCTCTCCGCATGAGCCTCGGGATACTCGTCGGCGCCGCCACGGCGGTGTTTGCCATCGTGGCCGCGATCCTGCTTGGACTCATCTCCCTCTTTACCAGACGCGGTCAATCCGCGCCGCGTCTTCCGTTCTACGCCGGTGGCGTGGCGTGGTTGTTTGTCACCGCGTCGCTGGTTGGCCACAGTGAGTGGCTGCATCACATCCCGCATCTCGTCCGGGCAGGGCTTGATGTCGCGGCCTGGCTCGGCTCATCGTTTTTTCTTTTCACGGTGCTCGATGTCCTGATCATCGGCGAATGGTTGATCGAACGCGGACAGCGGTACATTCCCGATATCGTCCGGCAGATGTTGATCGGCGCAGAGGTGGTGGCCGCCGGAGTAATGATTCTCTGGCTGGTGATGGGGATCAACCTCGTAGCCCTGGTGGCATTGCCCACGGTCGCGGCGGCGATGGTGGGTGTGGCGTTGAAAGATACCGTGACCAGATTCTTCGCCGGTATCGAGTTGGGAAAGATTGTCAAAGTGGGCGACTGGATTACGGTGCTCGATCGGGAGGGCATCGTGACGCACATTGGCATGGAACACGTGACGCTCCTCACGCGGGAGCGGGATTGTGTGACCCTGGCGAACGATTTGGTGATTCAAGGCGGTGTGACAAATTTTACCAGGCCGACCACGACGCATTTCTGTAACGTCTATGTCGACGCCGCCTATCGAACCCCACCCGAGCAGGTCTGTGCAACGCTGCTCGAAACTGCTGCGGCGGTGGACGGGGTATTGCCGGATCCGAAGGCGACCGCGCTGGTCGTCGCATTTAACGAATCGGCCATCCAGTACCGAATCAAGTTCCCGATCGGTGATTTCGCCCAACGGGATGTCGTTGAGAGCACTATGCGCACCTACATCTGGCATGCGTTTGCGCGGAAGGGCATCGAAATTCCATTCCCGCAGCGGGTTGTGCGTCAGACGGCCGAAACAGAGGTTCTGGCGAATAGCCATACGGTCGAGCGCATTGTTGCACAACTCGCGGTGGTCGACTTTTTAGGCACGCTCGACACGAAGCAACTTGGGATGCTGGCCCAGGAAGCGAGATGGGAGTCTTATTTGCCCGGAGAACGAGTGGTTCGACAGGGGGAGCCGGGCGAGGTGCTCTATGTCATTGTTTCCGGGAAAGCCACTGTCCGGTTGGAGGAGGGGGGGCTCAGTTCCACGGTGACCACACTCGAAGCAGGGAAGTTTTTCGGAGAGATGTCGCTATTGACCGGAGAGCCGCGTTCGGCCACGGTGTTGGCCGCGACCGAGTTGTTGGTCATCGCCGTGGGGAAGCAGGCGTTGCTGCAGGTCGTTCAGGAAGATCGGCGATTGATCGAGCGAATCGGCGAGGTGGTTGCTCGTCGACAGGCGGCGACCGCCGCGGCGAAGGCGCAGCTGTATCGTGACGCGGCGGCTCTTTCGGCCGTCACGCACACGCGTTCTCTGATTGAGCGTATTCAGAGTTTTTTCTGGGGTGCGCGGAAGGCGCAGTAGTTAGGTTGAAGGATGGTCAGGGCTGCTTGAAGCTCAGTTTCATGCCGCGTTGAAGCTGCAGTGCCGCCGCGCGGCCTCCGCCAAGCTCCAATACGTACAGCGCTCCTTCTTCCGAGTGGTACTGCGGGCAGCCATCGTCTTGTCTGGTGCAGATAGGAACATTTCGCTCGATATGGATGATTGTTTTCTTCCCATCCATCCAGATGATATCGAGGGGAATTTTGGCGTTCTTCATCCAAAATGTCCAGGGCTGCGCGTCGCCGAATATAAACAGCATCCCGCGGTCATCCGCCAGATGCTCCCGAAACATCAACCCCTGGGCGCGCTTCAACGCCGTATCCGCTAATTCAGCCTGAATCAACGTGCCGGTCGGCGTTTTGACCGTAATGAGGGTTTCGGCTGGTGGCTCGGCCGCCCAGCTGGAGCAGGTAAGACTGAGCAGCGCGATGCCGAACAGGTACCACATCGCAAGGTTCAGCCCTCTCGGGGAGGCTGTATATTCAGACCGATCTACTCTTCCGAGCGTCATGGCCGCATCCTAACGGGCTCCTTGTGGGCCGTCAAGGTGTCAACCTCAACGATGGGGACTGGCTATGCCGCTGTCTTGCAATTCCGCCGGCCCCTATGCCATCCTCGCGGTATCATTTGATCTTGGATGGAGGGGATTCATGAAAGAAACGCGACGTGTGGTGTACATGCGAGGCGTGTTTGTCTGTCCGAAGTGTCGCCAGTCCTACGTGCAGGAAAAATGGATTGAGGAGTTCAGAATCCGCTGCCACAAGTGCGACTATCGCGGGACCTTGACCCAAGTGTCGGTTGAAGAACACATGGACGAAGAAATCGTTCGACGGTAAGCGCTACGGTTCTGTTGGGCGAGACTTCCGGAGTTCCAGTCCCCAGTCCTCGATTCGAAGATGCGACTAATTCATGCCAGGTCGCTTATGGCCTGGCCCAGCCGATGTCAGAATTGTTCTCTGTTCCAGTGAGAGGTGCGTCGTGAGTCAGCTGTGGCGAGTGCTGCTTCTGTGCGCAAGCAGTCTTCTGGCCGGGCCGACGATTGGTCGAGCGGCTGATAGCCCCCCGGCGATCAATGTGCTGGTGGCGTATCACTCTCTTTCCGGGCACACTGAGCGAATGGCCGAGGCGGTCGCAGAGGGCGCTCGATCGGTGCCCCAGACGCAGGTTGTTCTGAAGCGTGTAGGGAAAGTGACGGCCGAGGAATTATTCGCAGCCGATGCGATTGTGATCGGCTCTCCGGTCTATTGGTCTAATATGGCAGGCGAGGTGAAAGCGTTCATTGACGATTGGCAATTCAAGTTCGGGGTCTTTCCGGAATTCAAATTGAGAAACAAGGTGGGGGCGGCGTTTGCAACCGGCGGTCAGATTTCCAGCGGGAAAGAACTGACGATGCTCTCACTGCTTGCGGCCATGCTCGGGAATCAGATGATTGTCGTCAGCGGGGGTGGTGCGTTTGGTGCTTCTGCGACAACGGAAGGCGAGAGCCCTGGAATTGATGTGCAAGAGCTGACTGGAGCCCGCGAGTTGGGTCGGAGGGTGGCCGACGTTGCCGGTGCGGTCAAGCGGGGATTCGAGTTAGAGGGAAATAGGACCGGCTCAAGCGGGCCGTGAGTGCTTTCGGATTGGGATTCTAAGAGGGCACAGGGTTCTGGCAGGTATTCTCCAGCTGGCTCTTTGCCAGCGACACAAGTTCGTGGATATTCTTCGCGCACCGGCCGCAACATCCGTTATCGCGCAACCCGAATTCAGCAACGATTTGTCTGGTGGTCAGGCAGCCCTGACGACCGGCCGTCCGCACATCTGATTCCGTTAAGCCCTTACATAAGCAGACATACATGAGTGGCATCTCCCACTGATGATCGGTTGTCCTTGCGGGCGTCTTAGACGGTCAATTTTTCGATACTGATAACCGTTCTCAACTGTGGTGAGTATAGCGGGCAAAGGGCGAACTGTCAACATCTGCACAGATACCCTCTATGATGGGGATGAGCTGGGCGTTTCATCCGGCTGAGTCACAGGTTGGCAGGGCAACATATCCAAGGCGTTGCTGTACTGATGAAGCATGGTACTGGCTGGGTATCGGGGGTTGTTGTTTGGGGGGGGACAGGAGGGAATTGTCGGGTGATGCCTGCAGGTTAACCGTTGTGATCGTAGGGCTTTTCGGCGCTCTTCATGCAACTGGGCACATGAAGTGCCTGAATATGTGCATCCGCCGGCTTGGCAACAACTGTGTATCGCCTGAAAATACAAAGGCAGGAAGTTCTTCCGAACCTCCTGCCTTTGTGGTGCTGCGGTCCTTCACAGGCGAGAGAAGTTGCCCTCTCTCGCCTGTGTGAGTCTTACAGCCAGTTCACGCGCTCGGCCGGCCGAATGTAGATCGGCTCTTCG